>JALOMD010000310.1 GCA_025455595.1 Cytophagales bacterium
TCCGCTGCGCAAGCAGGAAGGCGGATACAGTGCGCACACGTATGGCTCCGGCGACAAACAAGTGAAAGTGATTCTGCTCGACGGACGGTATTTCCGCGAACCGCTGCAACGCGTGGACGGGGTTTACCAGCCGAACACGACAGGTACGTTTCTCGGCGAGGCGCAATGGCGTTGGCTGGAAAAGGAACTGACAAACAGCAAATCGGCTGTACACGTCATCGGCTGCGGCATTCAGTTTATTCCCGAAGAACAGCGTTTCGAGAAATGGGCTAATTTCCCGCAAGCCCGCAAGCGTTTTTTCGATTTATTGGCCAAAACGAAACCGCCAGGCGTGGTGCTCTTGAGCGGAGACCGGCACATCGGCGAAATCAGCCGCTACCAACCGGACGGAATGCCGTACCCAATCTACGAAGTGACTTCCAGCGGCCTCACCCACGTCTATACGGGCGGCGGCACGGAAGCGAACCGTCACCGCGTCGGAACGGTGGTGAATCAACTCAATTTCGGTCTGTTGGAAATTGACTGGTCGCAAGCCAAGCCGCAGGTGAGTCTGCAAATCAGGGGGAAGGACAAAGCGGTGTTTGTGAACGAGAAAGTGGCGTTTTGAGCGTTTTTTGCTTAAAACACAATTTGTTCCGGGAAATAGCAACACGGATTGGACGGATACAACGGACAACAAACGGATTCAATCCGTGCAACTCCGTTGTATCCGTCCAATCCGTGTCGCCATATTCTTTCGGAAAGCGTTTTGGGCAAAAATTGCCCAAAACGCTTTTCCTCTGTACAAAACAGATTTTTTACAAAAACAAGGCATTCGTTTGTAGCTCCGAATGCTATTCGGAGTGTCATGCAACGCATGACTAAACTGTGGCAGAAACCAGGCCACGGCGTGGTTCTCCGAATAACATTCGGAGATACAAACACTAACTCTTTTCTATGCAAGTGAAAGTCCTAAAAAACACGCCGCACTCAGCGATTGAGTGCGGCGTGTTTCTGAATTCTGAATTCATAATTCTGAATTAACTACGCATTCACCAATGCAGCCATTTCTTCACGAATGCGGCCTTGGATGTCGTTCAGCGACTGTTCCAGTTGCTCGATTTCAGACATGAGCTGTTTCAGGTTGTTCACATCAAGGCCGATGTCGTGCTGCTGCACATACCGCTTGGCCGTCAGGTTGTAGTTGTTGCGTTCGTTGCCCAAGTCGGTTTGCGACACTTTGCACGAAAGCCCTTCTTGCGAAGTGAATTTCTTGAACGCATCCATCACCTGCTTGCTGTGCGACAGGCGGATTTTGTTGCGGCGGCGGTCGGCATCGTAGAGGCCCGACGCGTCAATGAACAGCGTGTCGTTGTGCTTTTTGTTCTTGTTCAGCAGCAGGATGGCCGCGTTGATTTTGCTGCTGTAGAACACGTGCGGCGGCAGGTCAACCACGGCTTCCACCAAGTTGCCTTCCACCAGCTTGCGCCGCACTTGGTAAGCCACGCCCGACTTGAACAACAGCCCGTGCGGCACGATCAGAATCGCCTTGCCCGTGTCGTTCAGCGACTCCATCGTGTGCGTCAAGAAGTCAAGTTGTTCGGTTTGTTTGCGCGGCCGTGCGGGGGTGTTCTCGGCGTAGGCGACGCTGCGTTTGCGGCGTTTGGCAGGCTGCAGGAAATCGCGGGGGCTGACGGGCAGCAGCAGTTTTTCACGGAAAGGCGGCTGGGCCAATATGCAATCGTAGGTGCGTTTGCCGGTGCGGGTGCGGGCAAGGCTGTCCGAAGTTTCGAGCGAAGCGTTGAAAATGCCATTGAAAAACAGATGGAAACGTGCCAGTTCCACGTAAGCCGCCTCCACGTCCTGCCCAGACAACTGGCCGTCGGCGAGTTTGCCGGTGCGGGCCGCTTGCACCAGCAACGTGCCAATGCCCACCGCCGGGTCATAAACCGTTTGGCCCGGTTCAAGGCGGGCCATCTGTACCATGATGCCGCCGATGCTACGCGGCGTGTACAAGAATCCTTCTTTATGATAGCTTTCCTCGGTGAATTTCTCAATCAAATACCCGACCGACAGCCCGGCATCTTCAATCGCCTTGGCCGTCTGGCCGAAAGTCACCGAGGCGATGTCTTCCACCAACTGCGCCAAACGCGTGTCGCGGTCGGCTTCGGTTTCGTCAACTGCCAGCTTGTCGAAGCGAATGTTTTGGAAGAGCCTGCCGAACATATCCTCGTTAGCCGCCGTCAGCGATTCAACCGCCGTGTCAAGCATTTGCGCCATGTCCGACGTGGCGCCGCTCCACAATCCGTTGATGCTCTTGACAGCGGCCGGTTTCATGCCCTTGAAAAACTGCTTGCCTTGGGTTTCCTGTACGAAGCGCAAAGCCAAAACCGCCAGGAAATGACTGAAAAGCTGCGGACTCTTGTCTTTGTTGCGAAACTTGCGGTAGTACTTGGTTAGGGAAACAATGAAATCCTTGTCCATAACTTGCTGTCGGTTTTAAGTGAAGCCCGGCGTGTTTCGGGCAAATTTGACTAAATTCAAGCGGAATGCGGATTTTGGACCCCGACATGTCGGGACGGCGAAGCCAATGCGGAAAGGTTTATAAACACAGCTTTATTTAACATTCTAACGTCTGAGAGATTGTTTAAGACTCTGTTTTGGGCCGGATTCCCCCGACATGTCGGGGGAACCCGGCGTTTTAAGCGTTCCCGCCGGTTGCGGGATTTGACAATTTTTGCCTAAAACGCCACCAAATCAGAATTTCAAACAACGTCTGAACCATCCCGCTTCAGACCACTTCCCGATTTGCTCCGTGCTTCTTTCCGCGTTCCGAATTCCACGCTCCGCATTGTTCTCATTCTTTGTACGCCTCTTGCAACATCACTTGCTGCAGGTACGCGTCCTTCTTTTCTTCCAATGTGGCCAGTGTTGCTTTTTCTTGTTCGCGGTCTTGCACCAGATGCACAATCCGCTCCTGCACGGGCAGCGGCGGCACGGCCACGTCAAGATTTTTCAGCACACTCATGGGCAGTGAAAACATACTCGTGCCCGATGCGTTCGAGCGGAAGTAGGCTTCGCTTTGCGGCAGGTTCAGGAACCATTGCAAATAGCCGGGCAGCACCTGCTGCGTGGGTTTGATGCGAATGGAGAAGAAAGCCGAGGAAATGACGCGTTTCTTGGCGGCCGCACCTATCATGCAGGCCCGCGTGGACTTGCCCTTTGCCAGCAGAATCAACTGGCCGGGCTGCAGGAAGTGCTTGGGTTTGATTTGTTCGCTGCTGATGCGCACCAGGCCGTTCGAGATGCTCAAGTCGGGGTTGATGTCGCGCATTTGGATGACTTCTATTTCACCGTCCAAATTGTCAAGCAGTCGGTTGCGGAAAGTGATTCCGGTTTTGATGTCAGCGATTTCGTGCAATTTCATGATCATAGATGGCTTGACAAAAGCTTTTTAGGAAACCAAGCCCCTGCGGGCGAAACGATTAAAGGTACGTGCTGGATTGATGATGAATTTATCCCTGAAGATTTTGAGAAACCGCCATTGGGTTTGTCGCCGCTTTGTATTCAGTAACGCCTGAGCACTAATCGTTATTGGGCATACTGTAGAAAATCTTGTCCAAATGGCTCTGCAAAATGAAAAAAGCGGCAAATTTCAGTATGTTACCCTCCGCGAAAAAATCATACCACGCCCCTTTTACGCACCTTGCTATGAAAAAGTTGTACAGAGAAATCATTTTTTATAACAAAATTTAACCGTTTCGCGAACTTCCGGTGGAACGTCGTCTGCATTGTCTGTCGTACAAAACCCCGTGGCCCTGCGGTGTTCCGGTTGCCGGCCGGCTGTACAACTGAAAATTTTTGCAATATCCCATCGTCCCATAAACCGTATTTCGATACTTTTACGCCTCAAAGTCGCTTTCGGTTGTCTTGTTTTTTCTTGCCAAAGTGTAAAAACGAAGTGCAGAAACCCTGTGCAAACCTTGTCTAACACACCCGTTGTACTATGCAGTCACTGAGCTACGAACGCATCACCACCAACATTTACGCCAACGCTGACGAGGCCTCGCGGGCCGTAGCCAACGAAATAGCCGCATTAATTCGCCAACGCCAGAAAGAGAACAAACCGGCCGTGCTGGGCCTTGCCACCGGCTCTTCTCCCAAAAAAGTCTATTCCGAGCTGATTCGGCTGCACAAGCAAGAAGGGTTGAGTTTCAAGAACGTGGTCACCTTCAACCTCGACGAGTACTACCCCATGCAGCCCGATGCGCTGCAGAGCTACGTGCGGTTCATGAAAGAGCAACTCTTTGACCACGTGGACATCCCGAAAGGCAACTACCACATACCGGACGGCACGCTGCCGCTTGAAAAAGTACGCGACTTCTGCGCCGAGTACGAACGCAAGATTGACGCTTACGGCGGGCTGGACTTCCAACTGCTCGGCATCGGGCGAAACGGCCACATCGGTTTCAACGAACCCGGCTCGCACGAGAACTCCCGCACCCGCCTGATGACCCTCGACCAAACCACCCGCTTCGACGCGGCGATGGATTTCGGCGGACTATCCAAGGTGCCGCGCCGGGCCATTACGCTGGGCGTGGGGCAAATCATGCACGCCAAGCGGGTGGTGCTCATCGCCTGGGGCGAACACAAGGCGGGCATGATCAAGCAGGCAGTGGAAGGGCCGGTGTTGGAATCGGTGCCGGCCTCGTACCTGCAAGGCCACCCCAACGTGGCCGTCATCATTGACGAGTCGGCGGCCAGCGAACTCACGCGCCGCAAAGCCCCGTGGCTCATTGACGACGTGGTGTGGGACAAGCCGATGATCAAGAAAGCCGTAACCAACCTGGCCTTGACGCTGGAAAAACCGGTGCTGAAGCTCACCAACCGCGACTACAACGACTACGGCCTCAGCGACTTGCTGGCGCAGCACGGACAGGCCTACGACCTCAACATTGACGTGTTCAACTGGCTGCAGCACACCATCACCGGCTGGCCGGGCGGCAAACCCAACGCCGACGACAGCCGCCGACCCGAACGGGCCAATCCGGTGCGCAAACGTGTGATTATCTTCAGCCC
>JALOMD010000311.1 GCA_025455595.1 Cytophagales bacterium
TCGGAAATCGGCAGTTCGAAAATTCGCGGGCCGTCATTGCTCACGAAATACGTCACGTCCAAGCCGATGCGGTTTTGCAGGAACCGAACGTCAAGCCCGGTTTCGAACTGAGAGCTGGAGTTTGGCATCAAGCCGGGGTTGTTCAGGGTGTTGGTGTAGTAGGCGGCGGGCCGGTTGTTGTACACCAGCGGGGTCGAGTACACGGCCGAGTTTTGGTAAGTGGGGCCGTCGTACGACGACCGGTACGTGTCGCCGTAGCCGAGCGGGTTGCCTGTGTTGTTGGCCGGGCCGATGGTTGACTGCGTCAGGCCGTCTTTCACGTTGGCGTACGAACCCCGGATTTTTAGCAAGGAAATCGGGCCGGGCATGACCACGTAGTCGGAGATGGCCGTACTGACCGACACCGACGGGTAGAAAAACGTGTTGTTTCCTTGCGGCAGCGTCGAGAGCCGATCCACGCGGCCGGTGGTGGAGACGTTGATGAAATTCCGGTACGACAAGTCAACCGAGTAGTAGCCGCTTCCCACCTGCATTCGGCCCGCGTAGTCGAACGCCCGGATGGGGTCGCGGCTGTTGGAGAACGAGTAGCCCGACGGGTTCAGCGAAGAGGCGGGCACGTTCAGGTAGTTGGTGGTGGCGTAGCTCGCGTTGTAGTTCAAGGTGCGCAAGGCCGCCCCGGCCCAAGCCGTCACGTTCAGGTCGGGGGTGATGTTTTTGTTGAATTTCAACAGCAGGTCTGTGTTGTTCTCGAACAAATCGCGGCGGTCTTCGCGGTAGTCGCCCAGCCGCTCGTCGCGTCCGTACGAACCCGCCGACGTGGGGAACCTTTCGTCCCTGAACAAGTTCCACGTCGTCACCTGCGTCCGCAGCGTGGCCTCCAGGAAGTCGTTGAACTTGTAGCGGAGCGAGGTGTAGCCGTACACGTCTGTCTTGTAATGGCCGCGCAGCCACTCGTAGGTCAGGAAATACGGGTTGTTGTACCGTTGGTACTCGGCGTAGATTTGCTGTACGCCCTCGCGTCCGGGCTGCCAGTAGTTGCGCATCTGGTCAATGTCCCAGTCGGCCCCGGCCCAAATGATTACGTTGTAAATCATGGAGTTGGGGCCGTAGTTCACGTCCGGGTAGTTGGGCGTGTACTGCCGGTTGTAATTGATGTTCGACTCAAAACGCAGCTTCGGTGAGAAATTGAAACCGAACGACCCGTTGAAATTGGTGATGTTCAGCTTGGTGTTGGGCACAATGCCTTTCTGGTGCGCGTGCGAGACCGAAAACCGCAGGTCGTACTTGTCGGTGCTGGCCGACACGGCGATGTTGTTGGTCGAAAGCAGACCCGTCTGCAAGAAGCGGGTCAGGTTGTCGCGGCCACGGGCCACCCACGGGGTCGCCTGCCGGACTCCGTCCGCATTGACGGGGCTGTCGTACTGGGGCAGCTTGTATTCCACATAGTTCCCTTTGTCGTCGGTGTACGAGAAACGCGGCCCCCACACGTCGTAGTCGCCGTCGTTTTTGCCACCGCCTCGGCCGTCCACAAACTCGTACACGCCGTGGTCGCCGGGGCCGTACTCGTCCTGCACTTTCGGGATGGCGTTGAAGCCCCGGTCGAACATGGTGCTGGAGTTGAACTCGACCGAAAACCCGCGTTTGTCCTTTGAACCTTTCTTGGTCGTGATCAGGATGGCCCCGTTGCGGCCCCGGAACCCGTACAAGGCCGAGGCGTTCGGTCCTTTCAGCACGGTGTACGAGTCAATGTCGTCCGGGCTGATGTTCCACGTGTCGGAGTTGATGGGTACGCCGTCCACCACGAACAACACATCCGTGTTGCCCCGCAGGGAAAGGTTCGGGCGGCGCAACAGTTCGGGCGAGGCACCCACCGTCAGGCCGGCCACTTTGCCCACCAGCGAGTTGATCGGGTTGGGTTCGCGGGCCTTGACCAAATCCTGGCCTTTGACTTCCTGCAATGCGTAGCCGACCACCTTCTTGTCTTTTTCAATGCCCAGTGCCGTTACCACTACTTCTTGCAAGGATTTGACATCGGCGGCCAGCACGATGTCTATCACCGAACGGTTGCCCACGGCCACCTCTTGCGTCGTGTATCCGATGGACGAGAAAATCAGTGTTTCGGTGCCTTGCGTGTTTTCCAGCCGGTACGAGCCGTCGGCATCGGTGGTGGCCCCTTTGGTGGTGCCTTTCACCAGCACCGACACACCGGGCAACCCCGTGCCGTCTTCACCGGATGTCACCCGCCCGGTAAGCGGGCGGATTTGGGCGTGGGTCGCCCAAGTACACAACAACAATGCGAATGATACAGCCAACGGTCTTCCGACCCTGCGGGCCGCGCAGCGTAGAACGTTTTTCATGAATGTCAGTGATAAGTGAAATGATGTTCGCCAGTGAGAAGGCAGGGAAGTACCACACCCGTTGTCGGAAGCCAACGCCGACAGGGTTACCAAATGCAGTTACAAATGAAGTCCCGCCGAAACAGCCGGTACCGGACTGTTCCGCTTTGCGGACGGATGAAGGCGAAGGCGCAACTCACGCAGCGGCAAGATGCCTCGCGTGGTGGTTAAGCCTTACGTACAGGGAAGAAAAGGAAGGGAAGTAGGGATGGGCATAGGGCTGAGTTTTTAGGTTGCTCTTATGGTTCAAAAGTACGCGCCCTAAGTTTACTTATGCGAAACTTATCTTTAAGTTATTGTTAATTTTCAGGCAGTTGAGAGATGGTCGTGTTTAACATTTGGAAACATTGCGCCTTGGGAAACAAAACCGCACCCCTCTTTGGAAAGCTCTGGCCTTTGACAATGACGCAGGCTTGGGCAAACCATGACAAAAATCAATTTCGGCGTTTTGGGCAAAATTTGCCTAAAACGCCTTGCATCAGCAGGGCTGTCGCATCAAAAGCAGGCTGCCGCATCACAATCGGGTCAAAAACGACAATTTACCCAGATAAAATTTTGTGTCCGCTCGATTTTCTGTTCACCACTCGTTTACGGGCCGGAGTGCCGCCTCCCATTTGCCGGGAAAAGTCTGGGTTTGCTTTCCGGTGCCGTGCATTGAATCTTGTGGCCCAATAAGAACTGCTCTTGGCAAAATATTCTTTCGCTAATTCTGAAAAGACTTCGGAATGTGATGCGGTGGCCCTGTCTGAGGACGAGTTATTTGTCTCCTTTGGCAAGCATGACAGAACAAAGACAGGCAAGAAAAGCCCAGAGCCCAACTTGTATTTTCATCGCATTCTGTGTTTCTCTAAAGATAAGCAGGAAAGCTGTAGAAATACAAGAAGACAAAAACCGTTTTGAGCAATTTTTGCCCAAAACGCCAATTCTGAATTCTTAATTCACAATTCTGAATTGAATCAAAACTGCCACAGATACGTCAGCTTGGCAATCAGGTTTTGCGTGTACTGGCGTTCGAGCGGGTTGTCGGTGCCGGCGAAGGCACGGTCGTTATAGACCAGGAACAGAAACGACAGCGGCTTGAACTCCCACGACAGCCGCACGTTCCACGTGTCGCGGTTGCCCAGCGTGTTCTTTTGGTAGAAGCCGATCAGTTGCAGGCGCGGGTTCAGGGCCACGCGGCCGTCGAGGGTGTAGAGTTGCACGTTGTCGCTGAAGTTCTCGGAGCCGACGTTGCGGAAAAAGTTGGCTTGGTAACGTCCGCTGAACGCCAGATGCGGAATGGGAGAGTAGCGCAACGTGGCATCCAGTGTGTGCAGCCGTCCGCCGTAAAAACCGCCCGTTTCGGCGTTGGTTTGCAGCGACAGCTTGCGCGACGGGTCGGTTTGGAAAAAAGCCGACGCACGTGTGTACCGATACACGCCGTTGCGCATGGCAATGCCCAGCGGGCGGAAATCCTCGTCGCCGAGGCGTTGGAACGTGGGGTTGACGAACAGGCCGAAGAACGCACCGCTCTGGAAGTTAAGCCAAATGGGATTCATGTTGAACTGGAACTCGGTGAGTTCGCCGGTGGTGGCGCGGTGGTACATCTCCACGTTCAGGCCCGGCTCGAAGCCGCGCAGCCACTTGGGCATCCACGGGCCGCGTTCGAGCCAAAAGAAGCCCGGCGTGGTGGCAATCACGTTTTTGCGCGACACAAAGCCGACCTCCGGGTTGAAATTGCGCGTCACCACCGACTGCGTCCACCACGCCACCCAGCGGTTGCTGCGGTGAAAAAGCTGCGCGTATCCGGCCAGCCCTTGGTCGTTTTTCCGTTCCGAGGCCGACCCCATCGCCATGTACGAAAACGTGGTGGACTGGCTCAGGCGGAAGAAGCCGTCGGTGGCACCGAGCCAGTGCGTGTAGCCCGCCACGCTGTCGTTCAAAGCCTGCGTGTTTTTCATGGTGAACAGCCCGCCGAGCCGGTTTTGGCGGCCCACGTTCTCCACATAGCGGCCCACGGCGTAGTGCGTCAGCGGACTGGTGTCGGTGGCCCGTTGGCGCATCAGCAGCCCGCCGTAGTTGCGCTGCACCGACCGATAGACCAGTCGCGCACCTGCGTCAATGGGCGTGGGCAGGCCGGTGCCGTCGGGCAGGGTGCGCAACCCGATTTGTCGGCTGAAAAACGGCTGAATTGCCATCGAGCCGCCCGAAAGGTCGTCGTTGGGCCGGATGCCGACCCCGAACAAACTGGCGTTTTCGAGGAAAAATTGGCGGCGTTCCGGGAAAAAAATGCCGAAACGGGTCAGGTTGTTCACCTGCCGGTCCACGTCGGCCTGCGCAAAGTCGGTGTTGAACGTCAAGTCAAGTACCGTGTTGGGGTTTAAGGCCCATTTCACCTCGCCGCCCAGTTTGGCCGCATTGTCGCGCAGGTTGCCCACTTCGCTGCCCCTCGCCCGGTCGTTGGCGAACAGCACGTACGGTTGCACGCGGATGTTGGGTCGGGGCGGAGGCGGTTTCAGTCCGGTGAGTTGCCCGGCGTATTCCATGCGCAACACACTGAACGCCCTCGGAAACGGACTCCAGCCCGACAACTCGTTGGTGGCCCGGCGGTTGCGGAAAAAGTTGATGCTCCACGTCTGTTCGGCGGTCTCGGTCTTGGGGTAGCGCAGCGTTTGCCACGGAA
>JALOMD010000312.1 GCA_025455595.1 Cytophagales bacterium
TTCGGAAATTTGTTGAAAATTGCCCAAAACGGCTTGTTGCTAAACACAAGGACGTTTTGGGCAATTTTTATTGTTTTCAGACTCAGTCAGGCGACTGATGTTACGCACGGATTCGGAAGGCACGATGGAAAAGCACCGCCGCCAAAGCGGAGTTTCGCAGGCTCAACATTTCAGAAACCAGAAAAAGCGTTTTGGGCAAAAAACGCCCAAAACGCCTCTGGAATCAGAATTTCGAACAACCTTCGTCACATCTTCGTGGGAGCGGCGGGAAGTTTGCCTTTCACGTAGAAATACGCTTTTTCCTCGTTTTTCATGAAAGGAATTTCCTTGCCGTCTTTCTTTTTGAACAGTTCCACCGTTTCCTCCAGCACACCTTCTTCGTATTTGTAATGTTGCGTGATGCGGATGTGGTTGTAGGGCGCGAAACTGCTGATGTCAGACACCTCAAAATCAAGCACTTGCTCGCGAAATTCGCGGTCAGAAGAGCCGTTTCCTTGGCCCAGCGACGAGGTCAGTTTTGATACCAGCGCATCGTTTTGTAGCTGGTAGTTCACTTCAAAATACATGGCTTGCGAACGGTTGCCCGCTTTGCCGTCGTAATCAGGATGCAGGCGGTGCAGGCTTTTGGTGGACTTCCACGTGCCGTTGTAGCGTTTTTGAATCACATCAAACACGTAGTCGTAGCGGGAGTCGCGCACCCAATTGTTGTCTTGGAAGCGATACGCTTGGCTCACGCCGTTCCAGATGATAGTGATGATAGTATAGATGTCTTCAATCTCGACTTTGGGGTTCAGCGGAACAATCACGCTTTGGGAGGTGGCGCAACCTGCCAGCAACAAAGCGGCAGACAAAACGGCGAAAACAAATGTCTTTCTCATGGCACTTGACTGTTTTGGGGTGAATGATTGATTTACCCTGCAAAAGTCAGTCAAGCCGCTGGCGTGGGAGCGTGACAAATGTTACAATCGGTCGTGTTGCGTTATTTTTTTGCGCAAGCGGCTCAGGCTTTCCCGCTCCAAGCCGAGGTAAGATGAGACCTGGTACAACGGAATCCGCTCAAAAACATGCGGCTCGGTGCGGAGGGCCTCCAGGTAACGTTCTTCACCGTTCATGAACAGAAACGACTCTACGCGGCGTGTTGTAATCCGATACGATTCTTCTGCAATCTGCCGCCCGAAGCGTTCCCAGTTTTTGGACTGGTTGTAGGCGTGTTGCAGCATTTCAAAGTCGAACGTGACAATCTCAGCCCCTTCCATCGCTTCAATGAAATACCGGCTCGGTTTCTGGTGCAAGAAACTGTCGTAATCCGTCACGAAGTCGTTTTCAAACACAAACCGCGTGTTGATTTCCTTGCCGTCCGACAAATAATACACCCGGAAAACACCCGAATTGACAAACCCGATGGTGCGGCAGGTTTGGCCTTGTTCCAGAAAAAACTCTTTCTTGGCAATGGTTTCCAATTGCAAGGAAGGCTCAAACAAGGCGCAGTCGTCTTCCGTCAGGAACGAGGCGTTCTTCAGAAAGTTTTTGAAGGCGGCAAAGGGTTGCATGACGCAAATATAAGCAGCCCAATGGTGCCGTACACATTCACCAAGCTCATGAGTCTCACAACAGGCGTTTTGGCCGTTCCCGCCTATTGCGGGATTTGACAATTTTTGCTCAAAACGCCTGCGAAATGTCCCGAATCATATTTTGACACGTCCCGAATCATGTTTTGCAGCGTTTGGGGGCGGTTTGCCCGCCACCTTTGTCCCATCAGTTCACCGGGGCAAGGCTCCACAGACAAACGCAACATGAAAAAGGCAATCGCATTCCTGACCGGTTCCATTCCCGAAGAATCGGTCACGTTCAACAGCATTTACCTGCTGTTTCGCCTGCACGTCGGGCTTTCGATGGCCATCGGGGCCGGGCTGGCGAAGGTTTTCCATAAAATCAACGAGAAAGGCTCCGAAGACTGGAGCAACCTCGCTTTCGGCGTGCCCGACTGGTTTGTGAAGCAAGTCGGCGACATTGGGTTCACGTTCATCAGCCCGACGTTCTGGGCGTATTTGGCGGTTTACGGCGAGTTCATCGGCGGTTTGCTCATTGCCCTCGGGTTGTTCACCCGCCTG
Organism: Cytophagales bacterium; assembly: GCA_025455595.1. Classification (GTDB taxonomy): domain Bacteria; phylum Bacteroidota; class Bacteroidia; order Cytophagales; family 172606-1; genus Xanthocytophaga. Next base: position 2,112 of record JALOMD010000312.1, read on the forward strand.
AGTGCCTTGCAGTTGGCGTTTCAGTTTTTCGTGGTTTCCTACGTTTGGTACGAAGCCCCCGCCCCTATCGTCGGGATGTATTACCAGCAATTGATTTTCTTTGCTTTCCTGATGAGTTTCGCCGTGGGCGACGGCAGGTATTCGCTGGCAAGGTTGTTCGCAAACCTCCGGTTGCCGAAAATCGCCAATCCTGCCGTGGCAATGGTTTGCCTGTTCTTTGCGAGTATGAACGCCGAGGCACAAACCGCCGCGCCGGTGCGGGTGAGCTTTACGGTAAACAACTCGTCGCTGCGCGGGAAGATGCTCGATTTCAGGCATTACAACAAAGACACCAAGGTTCGAGCCGCCTACGGCTACAGTCTCAACGGCATGAGTTCGCACGCGACCAACCTGCCCGCTCCGGTGCGCGTGTACGAAGAAAAAAACGGCAAGAAAAAACTGCTTTTCGTAGTGAGGGCGCAGGACGACGGCAAAAGTTTTTCGGTGAACAAAGAATATGACATCAGCCGCGAAGATTATCTGGAAGCCGCCCGGCAGGAACTGGACGAAGAAACCGCTAACCTGGCGGAAGCCAACCGCGACAAAACCATTGCGCAAACGGCGAAAGAAAAAGGCTTGAAAATGGTGACCTTCCGCGTCAAAGGCGCGTCGTTCCTTCCCACGAAAACATACGTGCGGGTTCAGTTGCCGTGGGACACGAATCCAAAGGCCAACACCGGATTCACTACTTCGTTGAGTAGGTTCGGCGAAATGAAAGTCAGCTACCCGGTTGGCACCAAAGTCTATGTCTGTGACGGGCCATACTGGGAGAAGGATTCCAGATACACCGAAAAACTCATCGTGACGGTGGACGAGGAAAAGGAGAATTACACGTATTCACTGTAAAAATTGCCTGTACGCTTGTTGAAATCATTTTAGTCTCATTGTCTGTAACTCAATCCATTTCCATCCCATGAAAAAGCAAATCGCATTCGTAATCCTATGTTTGTCGTTCAGTGTTTCTGTTTTTGCGCAAGAAAAACCGGCACCAAACCAAACCCAAACCGTGACCGTCACCTTCAAAAACAACAGCCTGTTGCCGCGAAAATACACCTTCGTCACCTACGCCCCCGGCTCCGACGGAAACAGTACTTACGGCAAAATGATGGCTCCCGGCGGCACTACGGAATTCAAAGTGGCGGCGGGAACAACGTTTTACTTGGCCGACAGCGAACAGAAAGACATTGTGATGAGCGGCAGCAAACTGTCGGGCAAGCCGTTCTACACCGCCGTTGCAAAAGACAACGGCAAGACCATTAATTTGCGAAAAGACTGACCGCTTGTATTGTATGCAGGCAAAATAGTATCTTTCAAAAACACAAAACCCCGTAGGGGCGGGGGCAAGCCCCGCCCTTGTCACGTACAGGCTTGACCAAGGATAAAACGGGTCTGTGGGAAACAGGGCGGGGGCAAGCCCCGCCCCTACAGGAAACAACAAATTTACATGAACATATCGCTTACGTTCTATTCCACGCCGCTTTGGTTCGGTTTTATTCAAGGTTGGATTTACGCCGTTTTGCTTTGGTACAGAAGCCGACAGAACGGGCGGTTGTCTGACGTGTTGCTCGGTTTGGTGCTGGCGGGTACGACGTTCAGCATTTGGGAATACATGCTGGGCTTTTCGGGAATCAACGTGCTTTGGGAAGAGTTGGAGTTTCTGCCGCGCGGCTTCGGGTTTGCGTTTCCGCCGCTTTGTTATTTCTATTTCAAAAGCCAAACAGACAGTCATTTTCGGTTTTCCCGCAAAGACATCCGGCATTTTGTTCCGTTTATCGTCCACACCGTTTACCACGTGTCAGTGTTTGCAATGGGACGCGACTTTGTGCAGTATTGGAAAAAAAACGTGCATTCCACATACGGAATCAACCACATTGAATTCTTCACGGGCATCGTCTTGCAGGTCTGGTATTTCTATCATTCGCTGAAACTGTACAGACAATACCGCGCGTGGACAAAAACGCAGTTTTCCGACACCGAGGCCGTCAGCCTGAAATGGTACCGCAATTTTCTGATTGTGCTGGCCATCGGTCTGTTGGCCGACTGGCTGCACATCTTATCGAGCCTTCTGTTTGATTTGACGTTTGAACAAGATTGGTGGGACAACTTGGTGACGGTTTTCCTGATTTACTACGTTTCCATTGCCGGTTATGCGCAAATGCAGCCCGCCCGGAACATTGTTTTCAATGAAACCACCGAAACGACACAACCGATTGAAAACGACGCTGAAACAGCCATCCAAGACTACAGCCTGTGGAAAGCGAAAATTGACAAACTGATGCGTGAAAACCGGCCGTATCTCCAACCCGAACTCACGCTGGCCGACATGGCGCAACAACTGAAAACGAACACGTCGGTGCTGTCGGGCGTAATCAACGGTGTGTACAAGAAGAATTTCAATGATTTTGTGAACGAATACCGCATCGAGGAATTCAAGCGGCAAATTCAGAGTCCGCAAAACAAGCACCTGACGCTGTTGGCCGTGGCGTTGGACTGCGGATTCAATTCCAAATCCACTTTCAACCGGGCGTTTAAGAACGCGACCGGCACGACACCGAGAGACTTTCTGAACGGGCTTGGCAGCCCGGTGCCAAAACAATCCGCTTCTGTTTCCTGAAATGCCGTTTTGGGCATTTTTTGCCCAAAACGCAAAACCTGTTGTCATCGGAAAAATCGTTATATTTGGCGTGGCTGCGTTTTTTCAATCACAATCCACACACCACCCGTTTTGAGCATTTTTCTACTGAAACGGCCCGTTTTGGCCTTGTTTTTTGCATGTCTTGGCACGCTGCTGGCCAACGCCCAAACCGTTTACACCCTGAGCGGCCGGGTGCTGGATGCCGAAACGGGCGAAGGCGTGCCGTTTGCCACCGTTGCGTTCCGTGGCACCGCCGT
>JALOMD010000313.1 GCA_025455595.1 Cytophagales bacterium
CCCCGGACAAGGGTTGCTTCGAAAAGAAGTGGTAAGTGCCGAGTCGTGAGTGGTAAGTGGACAGTCGCCAGTGAGTGGCGTTTTGGGCAAAAATTGCCTAAAACGCCGCACTGATACAAGCCTGCCAAGCCAACGGCATGGACGGTATTGCCCGGACGGGCAGAAAAATCCCGCATCCGACGGAAACAGCAATTTGTCGAAAACAAGATTTTCAAAATTAGCAGCGAAAAAGGGGGGGCTTTTTCATTCCGCCTTTTTTGTGAATCCTGATTGGCTTCGTCGAATCTGACGTTTTTGACAAAAATCGCCCAAAACGCCGGTGCGTGTGTATTTCCAACCGGCCTGCCGCAACACAGCATCGGTTGCCACGAAAAACCGTTTGCCAATATATACAGTGAAGAAGTGCAGCGTCTTCGCCTACAGTGGCTTTTAGGCGTTTTGGGCAAAAATTGGCCGAACTGCCCGCCTGCCGGACGGGCAGGAAAATCCCGCAGTCGGTGGGAACGCCTACCTGCAACCTTCCAACCTTGAACCTCTAACTTTCCATGCAGAACATCGACGCGTTCAAGCAATTGCTCCAAACCCCACGGCGCATTGCCATTGTCACCCACCCCAAGCCCGATGCCGACGCGTTGGGTTCGTCGCTGGGGCTGGCGGGCTACCTGAACAAAGGCGGGCACCAGGTGCAAGTGGTTACACCCACCGACTACCCGAAGTTTTTGCAGTGGATGCCCGGCAACGACGGCGTGCTGAACTACGAACGGCCCGAACACGCCGCCGCCGCTCGCCAAGCCTTTGCCTCCGCCGAGGTGATTTTCTGCCTCGACTTTCCGTGCCTGAGCCGCATCGGCGAACTGGGCGAACTGGTGCGGCAGTCGGCGGCCCGCAAAGTGTTGATAGACCACCACTTGCAGCCGGAAATGTTTGCCGACTTTACCCTGAGCCGCACCGAAGCCGCCGCCACTTGCCAACTGATTTACGAACTGATTGTGGATTTGGGCGATGCCGACCTGATTGATACCGAAATCGCCGAATGCTTGTATGCGGGCATCATGACCGACACCGGCTCGTTCCGACACTCGAACACCACGCGGCAGGTGTACTTAGTCTGCGCCGATTTGGTGGGGCGGGGCGTTTCCATCAACCGCATCAACCGGCTGGTGTATGACACCAACACCGAAGAGCGGATGCGTTTTCTGGGATTTGCGTTGAAAGACAAACTCGTGGTGGTGCCTGAGTATCGCCTTGCTTATTTCGCCATCAGTGCCGGGGAATTGGAGCAATATCATTCGCAGACCGGCGACACCGAAGGACTGGTCAACTACGGCCTTTCGATTGAGAACATCGTGTTCGCCGCCCTTTTCACCGAACGCGACGGCATGGTGCGCATTTCGTTCCGCTCGGTAGGCGATTTTTCGGTAAACGAATTTGCCCGTGCGCATTTTGACGGCGGCGGCCACAAAAACGCCGCCGGGGGCCGCTCTACACTGACATTGCCCGATACGGTGGCCAAGTTCCTCGCGGCGGTGCCCCAATACCAGGCCGCCCTGCAAAACGCGGATGCCGAAGTGGTGGGCGGTTAGCTATTGGCTTTTAGCAAAAAACTCACCAAAGTATTGATTTTCAAGCAATTGGATTTGTCAAGCAAGCTGAGAAATAGGTCGAGCTAAGTATGACTGAACACTCAACGGCTAACTGAAATGGTTGGTCAAGTTGTAGCTATCTTCGCGCCCTTTGCGAAGGCCTTTGCGTGCTTTGGGAGCAATTTTTCACGCAAAGGCGCAAAGAAAACCGCAAAGCACGCAAAGCACCGTGTCTGCAACCTGACTGACCAATACAGCTAAAAGCCAACAGCTAAGAGCCAATAGCTAAAAGCCAACAGCTAATACCCATTCTCACCTTTGCGAAAAAAACACGCGGCCCCATGCAACCATCGGCATCGGATTCGTGTCTTATCTGAAGAACACCTTTTGCCTAAACCCTTTATGCGAAAAACAATCTACTTTTTTGTGACAGGCCTACTGTTGCTGCAAGGTTGCCTGATGAACGACGACATTGGCCAGCAGGACGAAGCCCGGCGGGCCGAAAACGAGCAACTCATTAACCAGTATGTGGCGGCCAACAACCTGCAAGTGCAAACGTCCGCCTCCGGTCTGCGGTACCGGATTTTTCCGGCCTCAACTTCCGGCGCGACACCCAAACTCGGCGACCAAATCGTGCTGAGTTACATAGGGCGACTCACCAACCGAACCCTTTTCGACAGTGCCTTGAACAACCGAAACAGCTTCATCCGTTTTCCCTTCCGGGTTAACGCCGCACTGCCCGGCATTGATGAAGTGGTAGGGTACATGAAAGAAGGCGACAGTGCGGTGGCTCTCATGCCCTTTTACCTTGCTTTCGGCTCTGAGCCTGCTTACGGCGGCAAAGTGCCGGGCTATTCGCCCATTGTGTTCGAAACCAGATTGGTTGACATACAAACCGAGGACGAGGCTTTGCAGGATTACATTGCCCGGCGCAAGTTTCCGGCTGACAGCGTGGTGAAGACGACCAGCGGATTGTATTATTATTTCACGAAACGCAATCCTACCGGAACGGCCGTGAGCGGACGCAGCACAGGAAGAATGCTTTACAAAGGCATGTTTGTGAACGGATCTGTGTTTGACCAAACCCAAAACAACCAAGCCGCCGATTTCAATGTGAATGGCGTGATAGCTGGTTTCAAGGAAGGGCTTAACCTGATGCGGGCCGGTGAGAAAATTGTATTGATGATGCCGTCCGGCATAGGCTACGGCACGCAGGGCCGGGGTTCTATTCCTCCCTACGCGCCTTTGGTATTTGAACTGGAAGTGGTTTCGGTGAACTGACAGAGGGATTTAGTAGCGGATGCCCGCGCGTTTTGGGCAAAAATTGACAAATCCCGCATCGGGCGGGAATGCCCGAAACGCCCATAAAAACAGGATTGAAAACAAAAAGCGGCTCGGAAATTTTCCGAGCCGCTTTTTGTTTGTTTTTCTTACATCACACAATTTTCTGCTACTGTCACCTGCGGTTACCACACGTGTGATGCGCCGCCTTTTCAGGCTTTTGCCAAAGCGAATTTTGTCAAAAACCCTTGAAACGCTGTCATTCCACTACAGAAGCCGTGGCCGAGGCCGCTTGGCCGGTGAGCAAATAGGCGTGCGGGCTGTGCGTCTGCGGAATCCAGTTTTGCCAGTCTTGCACCAATTGCCGCGTGCCGCCGGGGTAGTGTTCGTTCAAGGCCCGCACCGAAGCCTGCGCGTCGCTGTTGTGTTTGGCCAAGTGGCTGAGCACGTTCTTGATGCAGTTGCGCCCTTCGCTGCTCGACATCAGGAAGTAAGCCACCGACCAGCCCAGTGTACGCGGCTCGTCTGACTCAGAGACGTTGTCGTTGAAGTTCCACTCCTTGTTGGTCATTGAAATGGACGTGAGCAGGTTGGGCAGTTTCTGGTTGTTCTGCCAATGCTTGATCCGGTTGTCTTTCACCGTTTGCAGCTCCACGTTTACCTCGTTTTCGCCCAAGGTCATGAACTCAAAGTACTCGGCCAGCCCTTCGTTGAGCCAGTTCGGGCAGTTTTTCACCTTGTCGGTGAGCAGCAAGTGGCTGGTTTCGTGGAAGATGTTTTTGTAAAACGCATCTTCGTCCTTTTCCAAGCTCACCAGTATCTCGTTTACGCCCGCCAAGTACACGCCGATCCACGTCTTCGGAATGTGCGGATAGTGCGCGTCAATGAACGACCGGTACGTGTCGGCGTTCTTGAAGATGCGAATGCGCACCACCAAATCGCGGCTGAACTCGTAGCCTAAATACTGTTGGTAGAAATCGTATTGAAACTGCACCCCGCGCTGTATTTTTCGCTGCATGGCCGGGTCAAGCCGACAGCCGTGCGTGAGCAGTTCGACGACCGGTTCGCTGGATTTGACAGGAGTGACATACGCAGCGTGCGGGTGGGTTTTGCACGTTGTTTGGGGAAAGAAATTTTGGCTGGCCGGTGTGGCACCTACTGACAACAGCACACAAGAAACCCCCAAAATTTGATGGTGGAGTTTGCTTAGAATCATGGTTTCGCATTAATTTCTGTACCGGGGCGGAAGCCTGTATTCCGCCTGAGAATCACGGTACATAATTACCAGCAAAACCGCTCAAATCCCGTTGAGATTATGCTTAGACAATACATCAGTGAGGTAACGCGTCACAAAAGAAAGTGTCCGCACCGGCGGGCAAAAACCCCGCTGGTGCGGACACCTCTTGATTACAGGAAAACGCTTGCAAGTCAAGCGGTTTCTATACGCCCTCGGCCACCACTTCCTTCACTTCGGGCAACATCCGCTTGAGCAAATTTTCGATGCCAGCTTTCAAAGTCAGCGTCGAAGACGGGCATCCGCTGCAAGAACCTTGCAAGAGGAGCTTCACCGTTCCTTCGTCGAACGAGTGAAAACTGATGGCTCCGCCGTCCGATTCCACCGCCGGACGCACGTATTCGTCGAGCAGGTGCTTGATTTTTTTCACCACTTCCGGGTCGTCGTCGTTAAAGACGGTGTGCGTGGTTTGGGCTTTCTCAGCAGCCAGCACGGGCTTGTTCTGCTCAAAGTATTCTTTCAAGAAAGCCCGCATGGCCGGAATCACCTCGTTCCACTCTGTAGTTTCGTCTTTGGTGATGGTCACGAAGTTGTTCATGAAAAACACGCGCCGCACGTAGTCGAAGCCGAACAATTCCATTGCCAGCGGCGACTGCGCAGCCGAGGGGGCATCCGGGTAGTCGAACGAGACGTTTTCGGGCACGAGCATGAAGTTGGCCACAAACTTGAGCGAGTTGGGGTTGGGGTTGGCCTCAGTGTAGATATTGACGTAGCGAGTCATTTTGAAGTACGATTTTGAATGATAGAATGAGTGAATGATAGAATAGCAGTTTTGGGCGATTTTTGCTCAAAACGCGGTGATTGCTGGCCGCTGTTCGGGATTTGCAATCCCGAACCGTACTGTCTCGGATTTGCAATCCGAGACAAGGCGGGCGTTTTGAGTATTTTTTGCCCAAAACGCTTGGGTTGCTTTTCGATTAACAACGATACGGGGGCAAAGGTTGCAAAATGTTTGTGTCTTGAATCGCGGATTCGCACAGATGGCGCGGATTACACGGATGGGCTGCCTCGGACTTGACGCGGCTGTTCGCCCAGAAACCTATCCGCGCAATCCGTTTCATCTGTTTCATCCGC
>JALOMD010000314.1 GCA_025455595.1 Cytophagales bacterium
GGTTTGGTGGGCCTCGCGGTGGCTTTGGGCAATGATCACGCCTTTGCCCGCCGCCAGCCCGTCGGCTTTCAGCACGATGGGAAGCGGCTGGGTGTCAATATATTCCAAGCCTTCTTCGAGTTGGTCGGCGGTGAAGGTTTGGTAGCGGGCCGTCGGGATGCCGTGCCGCTGCATGAACCGCTTGGAAAAGTCCTTGCTGCCCTCCAGTTGCGCCCCGGCTTGGCCCGGCCCCACCAGCAGCACATCAGACAAGTCGGCTTGTTGCTCGAACGCATCGCGGATGCCGCGCACCAGCGGCTCCTCCGGCCCCACCACCACTAACCCGATGTTTTCGAGCCGCACCAAGTCCATCACGCCCGCAAAGTCAATCGCAGAAACCGGCACATTCGTGGCCGATTCGGCGGTGCCGGCGTTTCCGGGGGCTACGAACAGGCGTGTACACAACGGGCTTTGTCTGATTTTCCAAGCCAAGGCGTGTTCGCGGCCGCCCGAGCCGAGGATGAGGATGTTCATAGGTCAGTGGTTTACCGGTCGGATTTCGGTGGGTGCAAAAATAGGGGTTGCCGATTGGAAACAAAATCGGCCCGACAGGCCGGGATGGGCTTTCCGATGAACGCACTTTTGCGTTTTGATCAATTTTTGCCCAAAACGCCAACGGCTTCGATTGAAATTCGGTTGTAGAGGCAGAGCTTGCCTCCGCCCTTGTTTCCTACAGGTACAGGCTCGGATTGAATTTAGCGTTTCTGTGCGTGACTGCTGGGTGGGGGCAAGCCCCGCCCCTACCATGCGCCGTTTTGGGCAAAAATTGCTTAAAACGCAAACTTGCAGATGTCGCTACTTCTCATAATCACTCTCATTCACCCAACCCGTGGGAAGTTTCTCACCTTTCATAAAACGTTCGTAAAAATTGAGATTTTCCACCACCGGGTACTGTTCATACCGTTCGCCTTTGCCCTGCATTCGCCAGTCATCTTGCTTGGTGAGTTCTTGGATCATGCGTCGGGACAAACGTTTCGCAACGGCTTTGTATTCAGGTGCTTGAGCGAGATTACGAACACAATCCGGGTCTTTGGCAATGTCATACAGTTCCTCCGACGGACGGAAACCGAAATTCATCTGCCAATACGTGGTGTCCACACCGTTGCGGCGCAGGTTGAGCAGCAGCGTTTTGGTGGGGCCACCGTCGCAGTTGAGGTAGCCGGTTTCGGGATTGCAGGCCGGCCAGCGAGACGGTTCATAGTTTCTCAGATACAGGTAGTTCCCTTCGTAAATGCCCCGCACCGGGTAGCCTGCGTCGTGCGGACGACCCACATCGTGCCGCTCCTGCCCGACCAGCACAAAATCGCGGTCTTTTTCCACTTGCCCCGCCTGTCTTGACTGAAAAATGGAAGACAAACTCCGCCCGACGGCGGGCGACATACCCGATTTCTGCCACTCAATGCCAGCCACTTCCAAAAACGTCGGAGCCAAGTCTGCGAAACTAACGAAGTCGTTAATTTTCCGCCCAGCCGCTTGGATGCCTTTCTTCCACAGAATGGCCAGCGGCACGTGGTTGGCCGGTTCGTACTGGTTTCCCTTCACGCGGGGAAACGGCATCCCGTGGTCGGAGGTGACGACAATGAGGGTGTTGTCCAACTGCCCGGTTTGTTCCAACGTTTGTAGCACTTTGCCGATTTGTGCATCCATGTATTCGATTTCAAACGCGTAGTCGAGTAAATCCGTCCGGACGGTTGCCGAATCTGGATAATAGGCCGGTACACGCGGAATCATGCCCAACGTTTTGCCGCCTTTGCGAATGCCCGAACCAAACTCGTAATCCCGGTGCGGCTCAGCAAATCCGAGCCAAAATGCCCAAGGCTTGTCTTGCGGACGTTTGGAGAGAAAATCGTCGAAATTGGCGGCGTAATCATTGGCCGAGATTCCGGTGGTAGGCGGCGTGGTTTTAAAGGCATCGAATGCTTTTCCGGTAAGCGGACGCGGATTGCCTTGCGCCTCCAACGCCTTGCCGGGGGCGTAGCCTTTGCCGGTGCAGCCGGTGGTGTAGCCGTTTTCGGCCAACGCTTCCATGTAGGTTTTGAATTGGGTTGGAAAGTAGATGTTGTGGTTCATGGCCGCTTCCAATTGCCACGGGTTGCGTCCGGTGAGCAAAACGGCCCGCGACGGGGCGCATTTGGCGTTGGGCGTGTACGCTTTCTGAAAAAGCAATCCTTCGCGGGCGATGCGGTCAAAGGCCGGGGTTTTCACCCACGTACTGCCGTAGGCACTCATGTCCAAGCCCGCGTCGTCGGCGATGATGAAGAGGATGTTGGGGTGTTCATTCTGTGCTTGCGTCTGTTTGCTCGGTTTCTGACAAGCGACCAGCAACAGAAAAACCCATGTAATTTTTGTATTCACTAAAATTTTCATCTGAATTTTTAAGGATTGTGCCTCAAGGCCATTATTTGAAAGGCAGGGTTTTGGCTTTGGAAAAGATACTATTAGCCGAAAACCAAAAAGCTGTCGGGTTGAGGGGAGTTTGAATTCCGACATCTTTTTATCTTTCGGCTACTGTTTCTTAACTATAGTTACTCTACTTATTTGAAAAATATTCTATTGTAGGGCGTTTTGGGTAATTTTTGCCCAAAACGCCCCTACAAATGCGATATTCAGAACCTGCCTAATCGCCAATGTTATCAGAAAAAATCAATAACGGAATGTAATCAATACGTATTCTGGTGTTTGTGATCGGAATTGCGGTATTTGATGGTGCGCTTCAAAGGAATTTGCATTCCGTTGCTGCCTTCGAGCCAGTCGTAGATTTCACTGGTCAGTTGCTTGATCAGCGGCTGGTGTTCGGGGCTGGCAATCAGGTTGTTCATTTCCGCCGGGTCGGTCTGCAAATCGTAGAATTCGTTGGTGTCCCACACGCCGTGGTAGCGAATCAGCTTGTAACGGTCGGTGCGGACGGCGTGCATGGTGGGCGTTTGCGGAAAATCGTATTCCCAGTAGTATTCGTAGAAGATTTTCTGTCGCCAGTCGGTCACCGATTTGCCTTGCAGCAGCGGCAAGAACGAACGTCCCTGCATTTGTTTGGGCTTTGGCACGCCTGCCAGTTCGAGAATCGTCGGCCCGATGTCCACGTTCTGAATCATCTGTGGCAATTTGCTTTGTGCTTTTGTCATCGCCGGATAGCGCACCAGCAGCGGCACCCGCATGGATTCCTCGTAGGCGTGGCGTTTGTCAATCAGGCCGTGTTCGCCGAAACTGAAGCCGTTGTCGCCCATGTAAATCACCATTGTGTGTTCGGTCAGCCCGTTTTTGTCCAAATACGCCAGCACCCGCCCGATGCTTGCGTCCATGCTGTGCAGCGTTTCGCAGTAGTCGTGTACGAAATCCTCAAACGTAGTGGCCCCGTTGTACAGATAATCCACCCCGTGCCAACTGTAGCGTTGGTTCTTGACCCATTCGGGAATGCCTTTGGCCGGATTCTCGCTGTTGCGCAGCACGTCAGGCTTGGTCATCCCGAACGATTGCGGGTAATTGATTTTCTCGCGTCCATACATACCCCGGTCTTGGCGATTAGGCCGAAACTCGGCATGAACCGCCTTGTGCGACAGATAGACGAAAAACGGCTTGGCTTTGTCACGTTTGGTGAGCCAGTCCAAGGTGTAGTCGGTCAGCACATCCGAGATGTAGGCACTGTCCTTGTGCGCCACTTGCTTGCCGTTCACGTTCAGCGTGGGGTTGTAGTACACGCCTTGTCCCTTGAAACTGACCCACTGATGAAAGCCCGGACGCGGGTGGTCGCCTTCGTCGCCCATGTGCCACTTGCCGAAAAAAGCCGTCTGATAACCAGCCTGTTGCAAGTATTGCGGAAAATAAGTCAGTCCCTTGGGTTCGGGAGCCATGTTGTCCACCACCGTGTGCGAATGCGTGTACAGCCCCGTGAGGATGCTGGCCCGGCTGGGCGAACACAGCGCGGTGGTGACAAAGGCGTTCTGGCAGTGCGTCCCTTCGCGAGCCATGCGATCCAGATGAGGAGTTTTGAGCCACGGCACGTTGTTGGGCAGGAAGCTCATGAAGTCGTGGCGGTGGTCGTCGGCCAGGATGAAGATGACGTTAGGCTTGCGAATCGTTTTCTGGGCGAAAACACTGTTAAAAAACAGAATCAGCACAGAAAGCAGCAATAGTTTTTTCATGGTGATGTGTGTAAAAAAATGGCAAGCGGAAAATAGTATCTTTCAAAACTCAAAAACCCTTATGTTGGAGATGCAAGCTATTTGCTTTTGCCCTGTAATCAGATAAACAAAAAGGCGTTTTAGGCAAAAAATGTTTAAAACGCTAATTTATCAACCTACAGAGACTTCAGTAACTGATGTTACGCACGGATTCGGTCAAAATTGCCTGAAACGCATTTTCATGGTTTTGAAAAACGTATCTACACAGCCATGAAGATGCCAGGGCTACGCCCCTTTTGCCCGTGTTGCGTCCGGGTTCCATGAAGACTGCGGGGCTAACGCCCCTTGAAATTGTTCGCAAAGGGCGTTGGCCCTGCCATCTTCTGAATACGTGCGTAACATCAGTTAATTGATTTTTGCTAAACAAAAGCCTTAGAACAGACATCACAAGAGAGCCGTAGGCTCGCCGCATATTGTAGCCCCGGATTTCAATCCGGGGACACGAAAACCAACCCGGACACAGAGCCGTAGGCTCGGCCCATCCATACGCGAATAGAACAGATATGTACCGAGCCTACGGCTCTCTGTTTATGATTGTGATTCACGCCCCCCGGATTGAAATCCGGGGCTACAATATGCGGCGAGCCTACGGCTCTTTGATTCATCCCGTCTGATAGACTCATCCCGTCTGATACGAATTGAACAGACCGTCACGTTTTCCATCAAACCATCCGCAAAACTGGAGTTCGGGAATTTGTATGCAAAGCGTTTTAAGAAGCTGTTTTAAAACCGATTGGCCATGATTCGAATCATGGCGATATAACACATAGCTTGACTGTTTATTTCTGATTTCTCATAGTCTTTGTTCAATC
>JALOMD010000315.1 GCA_025455595.1 Cytophagales bacterium
TCGCGGCGGCGCAGTTCCTCAGTCAGTTCGTGCAACTGGTTCATTTGCCGGTTCAGGGCCGTGCTGTCGCCCGTCAGCGTCACCGACTGCGAGTTGTCCACGGCCAGCACCACGGCGGGTTTTTCGTAGCTGCGCGTCCATTGCCGCACCAACGGGCCGAGCAACAAGAAACACAGCGTGCTGGCCACCAGAAACCGGCAGGCGGCCAATGCCCAGTTGAGGCGCGGCCCCCAAACCGGGCGTTTTTGGTAAAGGATGTAGGCGTAGGCGGCACCCACGGCCAAACACAGCAATATGAACCAAGGCGAGGCGGAAGTGGTCAGTTGGAAACGGTTCATCTATAGGTCGTTAGTCGTTGGTCGTCAGTCGTTAGTAGCGGTTCGGCCGACAACCTCGTCACGGTTTTCGGATGTAAATTTTCGATTTTTTGCCCAAAACGGTGTTTCACATTAGCAAGTAAGTACAAAGTGGTCAGTCGTCGGTGGTCAGTGGTCAGTCGAAAACCGGTGGCAAACAATTGAAAGTCAGGTGTTTGCAACGATTTTGCACATTGGCAATAATGCAAGCTCATTTCTATCAGGCATTTGCCTGCAAGCGAAGACCGAAAGTAGCGGAATTAATCGTTTTGGGCAAAAATTGGCTAAAACGCCTTTGTCTTTGAATCGCGGATGAAACGGATGACGCGGATTTCGCGGATGTGCCTTGGGACAAACAGTCGCGCCGAGTCACGCGACGTATCCGTGCAATCGGCGTCATCCGTGCGAGTCCGCGATTCAAGACCGCTTCTGGCGCAAGCGTCCGCTTGTGCCTTTTGTTTGACCAGCGTCCGCTGGTCGCAAGCGAAGCTTGCAAAAGACGGCATCACGCCGAGACGTGAAACTTGAAAGGCGTTTTGAGCGATTTTTGCCCAAAACGCCTTTCACGCACAAACTCTGCTGACATCCGTCTTGGCAAACCTGTCGGTTTGCGACCAGCGGACGCTGGTCAAACAAAAGGCACAAGCGGACGCTTGCGCCAGCTTAATTGAAAGGGCAAACAGCGTTTTGGGCAAAAAACGGCTAAAACGCCTGTTCATTAACAACTTGTTAACAATTTTTATTGTATCGTTGACAAAATGCGGACTTATTCCGTTCTATTTTTGTTTCGTCAAAAAACCAGTCCATCATTTGTCATTAAAACCAAGATTTCACCAATGAAAAAAATCGCATTCACCCTCGTGTGCCTGTTGGGGTTGTCGGCCTTCGCCTTTGCCCAGAACGCCGCCCAAGCCACTGCCTCGGCCAAGGCCCCGGCTTTCAAATGGGAGAAAACCACCCATGACTTCGGTGCCATTCCGCAAAGCAAGCCCGTCACGGCCGAGTTCAAGTTCACCAACTCGGGCAAGGCTCCGCTCATCATCACCGCCGCCCAAGGCTCGTGCGGCTGCACCGTGGCCGACTTCAGCAAAGAGCCGGTGGCTCCCGGCAAAACCGGTTTCGTGAAAGCGACTTTCAACGCCGCCGCCATGGGGCCGTTCACCAAAACCGTCACCTTGACTTCCAACGTGGGTACTACGCCGGTGCAACTCACCATCAAAGGTGAAGTGAAAGCTGCTTCTACACAACCGGCACAGTAAGTAGATAGTCGTTAGTCTTTGGTCATTAGTCGTTAGTAAAAAAGCTGCAAATGACTGATGTCCAGATATTTAGAATAATTTTTGCTTGCCGAAAAACGATGTAAAATACTTTTCGACAAGCACTTGTTCTACATTAATCGCACCGAACGGTCGGCGGAAAGTTGTTTCCGCCGACCGTTTTGTTTTGGCCCCATCCCCGGAAGCCCCCTCCCAGCCTCCCCCCAAGGGGGAGGAGCTTTTTCCTCCCTCCCCTTGGGGAGGGCCGGGTGGGGCTTTTCGCACAAAACCGAAGCCGACGAACGCAAGTTGTATTTATTATTGTTAAAATTGGAACAAAGATTGCTGCGTAAAAATGAACTAAAGTGTCTTATGTGTTCACACGCGTTTTGAGCAAAAATCGCTCAAAACGCCTCTAAATTCTGAATTCATAATTCTGACTTGAATTCGTACTTCGTACCTCGTAAATCGTACTTCAAAATGTCTTTCCTTAGAATAACTTTTTTGCTGGCGTTCTGCCTTTTCACACAACTGCTCGCCGCCCAAAGTGCCAACGACCTCGTCCGCTCCGGCAACGAAAAACTCCGGCGCGGCAACTACCAAGCCGCCATCCGCGACTTCAACGAAGTGCTCATGACCGACCCGCGCAACGTCGCCGCCATCGAAGGCCGCGTGTTGGCCCGCATCAAGGCCGAAGACCTGCCCGGTGCCCTCAACGATACCGACCAATGGCTGCGCAACAACCCCGGCAACCACCGCGCCTTGACCTATCGCGGACTGGTACGCGGCAAAATGGGTGACTTGGACGGCGGCGAGGCCGACCTGAACCGCGCCATCGCCCTCGAACCCGAATCGGCCGAGGCGTTCTATTATCGGGGTGCCCTCAAGCAGGCCCGTGGCAACCAACGCGGTGCCATCATTGATTTGGAACGCGCCGTGGCCCTGAAACCCGACTTTGCCATGGCAAACTCGGAACTGGCCGCATTGCTGCTTGAGCGGGGCGAAGCCGAAAAGGCCGAGCCGTACCTGCAAAAAGCCATTGACGCAAACCCGTCGGACAAAACGAACTACGCCACGCGGGGCATGGTGCGCCTGCGACAGAACAAACCCGCCGCCGCCGAAGAAGATTTCTCGAAAGCCGTAGCCTTGGATTCGACGGATGCCGATGCGTTTTACCAACGGGCCGTTGCCCGCAAGGCGCAGCAGCAGTTCAGCGGCGCATTGGCCGACTTGAACCGTGCCATCGCCCTGAAACGCAACTTCGAGGCGGCTTATTACGAACGCGGCACGCTGCGCAACCTGACGGGCAACTACAAGGAAGCCCTTGCCGACTACCAACGCGCCGCCGACCTGAACCCGTACAACAGCAACGTGTATTTCGACATGGGCACGGCCGCGCTGAACATGCAAGACTACGCCGCCGCCGACCGGTATTTCTCGACCACGCTGATGTACAATTACGCCGACCCGGAGGCGGCTTTCTACCGAGGCGTGGCCCGCAGCCGGAACAAGAACTACAAGGGTGCCGAAGCCGATTTCTCGCGGGCCATCGGCTACCGTTACAAGGACGACGGCGTGTACCGCGAACGGGCACTGGCCCGCATGGGGCAATACGACTATGCCGAAGCCATCCGCGACTGGGACAAGTACTTGGCAAAGGACAGCCTGAATTCCACCGGGCAGTATTTTCGCGGCTTGTGTCACTTCCAGACGTTGGAGTGGAAAAAAGCCATCGAGTCGTTCGACCGGGCGTTGCGCATCAATCCCGGTTACGAGCAGGCCTTGTTCGACCGGGCGGCGGCACGCGCCAACTTGAAAGACTACACGGGTGCCGTAGCCGACTATGACGCGGTGTTGCAACTGAACCCGCAGTCGGGGGCGGCGTATTACAACCGGGGCCGTGCCAAGATAGAAAGCGGCAGCCGCGACAACGGCTGCACCGACGTGCGCCGCGCCGTCGAACTCAAGTACCAGCCCGAAGCCAAGGAATTGAAGAAGCTGGGCTGCGGGGTTTGAGAATAATGCGGAATGCGGAGTTCGGATTGCGGAGAAAAAGCGTTTTGGGCAAAATTTGCTCAAAACGCTTTTTACACGTAGGTCTTCCCGCAGGGCGGGATGACCGGAAGCATAGGCTTGCTAAAGACAACAGACTGGCGTTTTAAGCAAATTTTGCCCAAAACGAATAGCAGTTCGGTCTCTCTTGTTCTGTTCAAACACTGTAGCAACCCAGCAATAAACAATTAAGCAGTCGAGCAAATTTTTCGGGGATTTGCGCTTGGGATTACAAATCCCCGGCAGTCCGGTTCGGGATTGCAAATCCCGAACGGCACGCGGCTCTTTCGGATTTGCAATCCGAAAGCAACCTGTCCCGAATCTGCGATTCGACACCGAACTCAACAAACAAAACTTTTGCTTGACCTCTTAACAACCAACCATGAACTTCACCCAAATCAAGGAGACCTGTCTGTACGTTTCGGACTTGGAACAGACTGAGCGGTTTTACAACGGGCTACTTGGTTTGCCGGTGATTGGACGGGTTGCGGGGCGACACGTGTTCTTTCGGGCGGGCAGTTCGGTACTGCTCTGTTTCATCGCCGAACAGACGCGCACCGACACACACCTGCCGCCTCACTACGGCAGCGGACAATCGCACTTGGCCTTTGAGGTGCCGCCTGACGAATACGAACACGCCAAAGCCGAAATCATCAGAAAGGGCATAGAAATCATCCACGAAGAGCCGTGGGGCGAGCGGTTCAAATCCTTCTATTTCCACGACTCCGACGGCCACGTACTTGAAATCGTCCCGGCGGGGATGTGGGGAGGCAATGTTGAATGACTGAATGATAGAATGAATGAATGGAAAGCGGAGGACGGAATGTGTGGCGTTTTAGGCAAACCCATGTGTTCGCCTTGTCACCACGCCGAACAATTGTCCTTGGCCAAGCCTGCGTTTGAAAGGGCGAACACACGGGTTCGCCTCTACGGACGGATGATAGTTCGGGACAAGAAACGTTCGGGTGTCCGTCTGTTCAGAAACGAGGCTTCGGCAAGCCGTACACTTTAATAGTCAACCTTCGCGGATAGTTCGTGCAGACACGAACCGACTGCGGCCCCAAATGCCGCAAAACTTTTGCTCAACTCCTCAAAACACTGTTTTTTTCTGTAGAAAACGGTGTTTTGAGGAATTTTTGCCTAAAACGCACTCCTTTCATACACATACATTCATCGTACAGCAAATGCGCCGTTGAGCCAACACTCTGTTTTATTAGAGTTACTCTGATTTGATAATCAGGCAGTTATAAACAAAGCGTCAGCCGCTCGCCTCTGGCGAGTGGCAACTATCGTCCGGCCTCTGGCCGGAAACAGATGCCAACAAACAAGTTTTTTTGCATAATTCACTGAAAATCAATGAGTTG
>JALOMD010000316.1 GCA_025455595.1 Cytophagales bacterium
CAACTCTATCTGGCCGGACTAAAAGCTATGCAGAACCATTTAAATCTATTCCGTGCGTAACATCAGTTTGGTAAAACAAAGAGTTTGGAAAAAACATAGAAAAGTTCTTTATTGGTATATCATTGATAATTGGAGTTGCTATAGGCTGATAATCAAGTAGTTAAAACAGGTATTTTGGCCGTTTTTTGCCCAAAATACCTGTTGTTGCAGGAATTTCCTCTGTGGGAATCGTGTAACTTGCTCATTTTCAGCCTATAGCAACTCTATTGAGTTTTTTATGGTTTTACTTGCATATATGACATTATGCTTTCGCGTTTTGGGCAAAAAACGGCCAAAACGCCATATTCTCGATTAATCAGCAAGTAAATTCATAAAGGATCATGGTTGAAATATCAGTCTCCATGTTCTTCGTAGCCTACGACTACGAAGTGCTATGCCGGTAGTCTCTGACTACCCGTGCGAAGCACGAGAATGCGTTATGAACCGAGGCGGTTGCGCTACGCGCCGGTAGTCACAGACTACCGGACATAAAACTGCGAAGCCGCAGACTTCGCAGAACATACAGAAGCGTTTTGGGCAAAAAATGGCTAAAACGCCCGCAGATTCCCTTTCCGAAAACAGCTTCACATTTTTTCTCCCTCCTTCGATTACAACAACCGAAAAGCTGTCTCTTTACCGGTAAATCGTGTCCGCTAACTTTTATCCGCCAGCGTATGAAAACACTGTTTACCGGTTTCCTGCTTCTGCTTTTCGCCGTTTCCGTCCATGCCCAAACCTTCCGTGTGCAAGGCACGCAAATCATCGGGCCTGACGGCAAAGAGTTCATCATCAAGGGCGTGAACGTGAACGGCCCACACTGGCCTTGGAACCGCCCCACCGTACCCGATGCCGATTTGATTGCCAACGTGTGGAAGTTCAACACCGTGCGGGTGAACATCTTTCCGAGCTTGGCCGCCAACGGCTGCTGCATCAACAACAACACTGATCTGGATGCCATCGTGAATGCTTTCGCCAGTCGCAAGCTGGTGGTGCAGCTCGAAAACCACGACTTCACTTGCAAGTACCCGAATGCGGGCGAACTGGCCACGCTGCGCACGTGGTGGGTGAACTTGGCCAACAAGTACAAGAACAACCCCTACGTGTGGTTCAACATCATGAACGAGCCGGGCAGCGGCAACACCGTCACCGACGAATGGAAAACCGTCCACGAGGAAGTGGTGCGGGCCATCCGCCAAACCGGGGCCGAAAACATCATTGTGCTGGACGGATTTGCGTGCGGGCAGGAGAACGGCTACAAACGCGGCGAGGCGGGCAGCGGCATCCTCACGCACGGGCCGTACTTTGTGCAGAACTACACCAACATCGCCTTTTCGCTGCACCTGTACGCCGACTGGATCTACGGCCGCCAGCGGCTGGCCGACTACATTGACGCGGTGCGGGCCAAAAACCTGTCGCTGCACATCGGCGAATACGGCAGCGGGGTGGACTACTCCGGTCAAGTGGCGGCCGATGTGATCCGCGTGTGCAATGAGAAAAACATCGGCCGCATGGTGTGGCAGTGGACGGGCGTTGACATCCACCGGCTCACCAACGGCTCGGGCGGCTTCGCCATCGACCGCACCGACGGCTCCAAGCCCACCAACCTGTCGTTTGCCGGAAACCTGATCTGGAACGACAACCGCAGCCAACTCACCGAAGCCGACTACCGCTTCAACGGCACGTGGCTCGTGAACGGCAGTTTTGAAAGCGGCCTCGACGGCTGGATTAACTTCGGACAGGCGGCCGTGGAGACGACACCAGCCAACGTGAACACCGGCAGGCAGGCGTTGCGCGTGAATGCAGGCAGCCAAAGCGGGGCCGGACAACCGCTCTATCTCCTGCCCGACACTACGTATGTGTTGTCGGCGTGGGGCCGCAACTCGGCCGCACCGCCTTCTCCGAGTACGGTGGGCTTCAACATCAAGGGCATCGGCATCCCCGACCGCACCATTTCCATCGGCTTCACTGAAACGGCCTACACCTACAAGACGCTGGAGTTCCGCACGCCCCGCCAGCCGACCGAAACGTTCCTGTTCGTCTATAAAAACGAAGCCGCCCCGGCCTTCTACGTGGACGACATTGACGTGCAACTGAAAGGCCAAGTGACAGCCGTCGAAAACCCGCAAGCGTTCCGGCTGGCGGCCTACCCCAACCCGGCCACCGGCACGCTGTTTGTGGCCCTGCCCGATTCGCGGCCGGTGCGCCAAGCGTGGCTTTGCAACCTCGTGGGCTACATCCAACACCTGTCGTTTGAAAAAACCGACGAACGCACCCTGAAACTGAACGTGCAAGCCGTGCCGCCGGGCGTGTACGTGCTGTACGTCCGCACCGACGCGGGCGTTTTGCGCACCAAGGTCTCGGTGGTGCGGTGAAGGCGTTTTTACGTCCACGCTAAAGCCGTTTTGGGCAAATTTTGCCCAAAACGCCGATTGTTGTCGCCGCGTTCCCCCGGCTGAAGCCGGGGGAAAAACGTGGCAAGTCCCTTCGGGACTCGAAAACAGTCCCGCCTTGGCGGGACTTTCAATGTCTTGCCCCCGGCTTCAGCCGGGGGAACGCGGCGTTTTGAGCGTTTTTTGCCCAAAACGCCATTCGTTTCGTCAGGGCGAACCCGTGTATTCGCCCTGACGAGACGACATTCTCCCCGCCCCAAATCCGCCGAAAGAAACAGGTTGAATCATCGCAAATATTTGGATGCAACATAGCTGAATCTTTCGTAATTTGGCCCCAACGTGTCGGCCTGACACGTCTTCGGTTGTTTCTCCATTTTTATCTCCCGCACCATGAAAAAACACAAAACCACTCAACCCGCCCGCCGGTCTTTCCTGAAACAGTCCGCATTGGCGGCGGCTGGCTTTATGATTGTACCCCGGCATGTGCTGGGCAAAGGCTTTCTGGCCCCGTCCGACAAGCTGAACGTAGCGGGCATCGGCGTGGGCGGCATGGGTGCCGCCAACCTGCGCAACCTCGCCCCCACCGAAAACATCGTGGCCCTGTGCGACGTGGACGATGCCTACGCCGCCAAAACCTACAACACCTATCCCAACGCTAAGCGGTACAAGGACTACCGCCAGATGCTCGACCAGCAGAAAGACATTGACGCGGTGGTCATCGCCACGCCCGACCACCAGCACGCCGTGCAAACCATAGCCGCCATGAAGGCTGGCAAGCATGTGTACGTGCAAAAACCCCTCACTTACACTGTACACGAAGCCCGCGAACTAACGCGGCTGGCCAAGGAAATGCCGAAAATCGTGACGCAGATGGGCAACCAAGGCCACTCCAGCGACGATGCCCGGCTGGTCAATGAAATCATCGCCGCCGGCATGATTGGCAACGTGACCGAGGTACACGTGTGGACCAACCGGCCCATCTGGCCGCAGGGCATCTCCTTCCCCACCGATACGCCCGCCACGCCGCCCTCACTCGACTGGGACTTGTTCCTCGGCCCGGCCCAGCCGCGCACCTACAACCCGGCCTACCACCCGTTCAAGTGGCGCGGTTGGGTTGACTACGGCGTGGGTGCCCTCGGCGACATGGGTGCGCACCTGATTGACCATCCCGTTTGGGCGTTGGGCCTCGGTGCCCCGACCAGTGTGGAAGCGTCTTCGTCCAAGTTCAACGGCGAGACGTACCCGACGGCCTCCATCGTCTATTACGACTTTGCGGCGCGGGGCAAGATGCCCGCCGTACGCCTGACTTGGTACGACGGCGGCCTGCTGCCCGAACGGCCCAAGGAAATGCTGCCCGACGAGAAAATAGACAAAGGCGGCGGCGTGCTGTACATCGGCTCCAAAGGCAAACTGATGCACGACACGTACGGTGCCAAGCCCCGCCTGCTGCCCACCACACTGATGAAGGATTTCAAAGCCCCGAAACAGCTTTTTCCGCGCGTAGGCAAAAGCCACGAGCTAAACTGGGCCGATGCCTGCAAAGGAAACGGCAAAACCAACTGTTCGTTCGAATACGCCGGGCCGCTCACCGAAACCATGATTCTGGGCGTGCTGGCCTTGCGTGCCCCCGGCATGAAACTCAACTGGGACGCAGCCAACATGCAGTTCACCAACGCCCCCGACGTAAACCAATACGTGAAACGCACCTACCGGACGGGATACTCGTTGTGAAGTACGAATGTGGATTGCGGAATGTGGAGAGAAGTTGGCGGTGGCGGTCGAAAAAAGGCGTTTTGGGCAAAGGCCTCACCCCCAACCCCTCTCCCAAGGAGAGGGGAGCTAAAAGCCCCGTCCTTGGGAGGGGGTTGGGGGATGCCTATGTTTACGTAACCATACAACCTTCCACTAACAACGGTGGCCCGAAGCAGCCGCCATCCTTTCGGGTTTTGCTTCGTATTCCCAGCCCGGATCAACCTACACTATGCAAGCCTCAGGTAAAAATTCTACACACATTTTAGGATGGATGGCCTTGGTCGTGGCCTTCTCTTTCGGGTTCACCGACGAGCCGGAACACGCCCCGCTCACGCTGGATTACATCCATTACCACGTCAACGACGCGCAGGCGGCGCGAAAGTTCTTCATCGGTCATTTTCAGGCGCATCCGCTGGCCAAGCCCGACAAAAACCCGCTGCCATTCGTTGAGTACCTCGAAGTCAGGCCCGGGCAGGCTTCCATTGCCATTTCGCCGCGCGGCCCGTTTCCGGGGCTGAACATGCAAGACCCCGCCCGCTGGCGACGCACGCCCATACGCATGGATGCCAACACGCCGCCCGCCTATGGCGTACACTGGCTGGCTTTGCGCACCGAAAACCTGAAGTTGGCCTTGCAGTCGCTGGACAGGCAAGGCGTGAAGATAGCCGCCGCCGAGGCGCAGGTTCCCGGCGAGCCGCACGCCAAAGCCGCCGTGGTTTGGGGACCGGAGTTCACCCGCATACTGATCATCCAACGCGGGGGCGAAAAAAAACAAGAGACGCTGTACGGCATTGACCACCTGCTGATTTTGGTCGAGGACTTGCCCGAAAACGTGCGTTTCTT
>JALOMD010000317.1 GCA_025455595.1 Cytophagales bacterium
CGGCGGCGAGGTGAATCACGCCGTCGAAGTTGTGCAGCATGAACAGCACGCGCATGGCTTCGCCGTCCGTGATGTCGCCTTTGATGAACGTGTAGTTGGGGGCGTGTTCCACATCGGCGAGGTTCGCCAAGTTGCCCGCATAGGTGAGTTTGTCGAGGTTGAAGATGTGGTAGTCGGAATACCGGTTCACAAACCGCCGCACCACGTGCGACCCGATGAACCCGGCCCCGCCGGTAATGAGGATTTTTTTCATAGCAATTGGGTTAGGCGAATTTGTTTTCCGTTGTTTTCAAAACTGACAATAGTTGCCG
The DNA here is from genome assembly GCA_025455595.1 of Cytophagales bacterium. Classification (GTDB taxonomy): domain Bacteria; phylum Bacteroidota; class Bacteroidia; order Cytophagales; family 172606-1; genus Xanthocytophaga. The sequence goes on from JALOMD010000317.1 coordinate 312, forward strand.
TAACAACGCTTCCAATCGGATTGTAGTCGCCCGAACGATAGATTTCCGGGGTCAATCCTTTGATGCAAAAGATCTCCAACAAACAGGCGCAACCTACGCCAATGTCAAGCCAATCACCGAAAGGTGATTTGGCGACGACTTTGCCTATTACTTCGTCACCAATTTTGAAGCGTTGTTTTATGGTTTCCCATTCTTCGTCTGATGGATTCATTTTGCGACCACGTATGTTACACACGAATTTGCCAAAAAATGCCTAAAACGATTTTCTGTATTTAAACAAAGGCATTTTTAATGTTTTTTACCGAATTCGTCCGTAATATCATATCAGTACGCTAACTTTTCAACCAAAGTCTGTGGGAAATGCTTTTTCAAGTCAGGTAGGTAATCTGGTGCTTCAGCTTGGGCGATAATCGCTACTATCTCATTTTTACGGTTTTCAAGTGCTTGTATGATAGGCGAGTCCTCCTTTGGTTCATCCTCAATCAGCTGATCAACAATCTTTTCAGAAGTATAGCGAATTTCAATAGCTGTTTCGCTGTTCAAGAAATTACTGTCACGGCTCAAAAAAGCTTTGTACATTTCTTGTATTTTGACATCTGTTAAAATATTCTGCTTTAGAAAGACAGATATGGCTTTTAACGCAATAAATTCTTTGTAAACAGGTTTCTGTTTAACAATGTACTCGTGATACCAATGCCCATTCAACCGACTGGCAACATACCCAAGGAAGTATCCGTAATCATAACCGGATAAAGACCTGTTTTCGATGCTTTTCTTTTGTAAAGAACTCAGAGCGGCGTTGGCAATTTCTTCCAAATCGGAGGCTAATTGTTGCTCGTCCAAAATAGTGAAATCGAACGCTGCATAATCTTCTTTTGCCCGAGCTGTCCAATGTCTGAACAACTCAAAAGCTATTGACGAGTATTCCAACAAAGAAACATTATTGTATTGTGCCATTGAGTTTTTCTACATACAGGAACAGAGCAAGAAGCACAAATAAAACGCTTTATTATCGGAAAAGAATCAAGATAGTGCCTGAGAAAGTTAAGATTATCAAACTTGCAGAGTCGTTTTCCGTTAATGAAGACACGAAGCAGGGGTAGTTCTGTACGTTTATCATTTTACGCAAAAAACGCCCAAAACGGTAAACGCAAAACGTCAAACGTTAACCGCCGTCAGCTTCTGTTGCCAACGCCACGCGTCGCGCATGGCATCGGCCAGCGTACGTTCGGTTTTCCAGCCCAGCCACGTCGCCAGCGCGGCGAGGCCCGATTTTGTACTGCAACGGCACGCCCGTGGCTTCTTCAAAGGCTTTGATGGCCTCCAGCACGGTGTTGCCCTGGCCCGTGCCGATGTTGAAGATGTCGTAAAACGCCGGTTCGGCCTGTTTTTCAAGCAGTTCCAACGCTTTCACGTGAGCCTTGGCCAAGTCAACCACGTGGATGAAGTCGCGGATGCACGTGCCATCGGGGGTGTTGTAGTCGTTGCCGAAAATGGTGATGGGCGGACGCAGCCCGGCAGCGGATTGCGTGATGAACGGAATCAGATTGCTGGGCACGCCGCGCGGCAACTCACCGATCTCGGCCGACGGATGCGCCCCGACGGGGTTGAAATACCGCAGGGCAATGGCTCGCAGCGGCTTGCGACCGATTTCGATGGTTTGGCGCATCATTTCTTCGCAAATCTGTTTGGTGGCTCCGTAAGGCGACTGCGCGGGCAAAATCGGCGAAGTTTCGGTGACGGGCAGTTTTTCGGGCTGGCCATAGACGGTGCAGGACGACGAAAACACTAAGTGCGGCGCACCGTAGCGCAGCATTGCGTCCATCAGCACCAACGTGGAGTCGAGGTTGTTGCGGAAATATTCCAGCGGTTTCTCCACCGACTCGCCCACGGCCTTGTAGGCCGCGAAGTGGATGGCACCGGAAATTTCGCCTTCGGACGCAAACAGGCTTTCCATCGCGGCCGGGTCGGCGCAGTCAATGGCGTACGATTTCACCTCCTTGCCGATGATCCGCTTCAGCCCTTCCAGCACCGACTTCTCGGAGTTGTGGAAATTGTCCACAACAATCGGCTCGTAACCCGCCTCGTGCAACTCAACCACCGTGTGCGACCCGATGAATCCGGCCCCGCCGGTAACGATTATCTTTTTCATGATGCCAATGTTGAATGATTGAATTTTGAATGAGTGGATAAAATCAAATACCCGCTCAAAAAGTCATGGGTCTTGCGTCTTGAGTAAAAAACATTGACTGTCAATTGGTGGATTCGGGTTACCGTTTTGGGCAAAATTTGCCTAAAATGCTTTTCGTCTTGAATCGCGGATGCAACGGATGACACAGATTGCGCGGATAGGTTTCTGGGCAAACAGGCGCGTCAAGTCCACGCTGACTTATCCGCGTCATCCGTTGCATCCGCGATTCAGGACAATACGGGCGTTTTGGACGTTTTTTACCTAAAACGGCAATTTGTCTGAACTGTGATTTCAAAATGATTGATTTGATTGACACGAAAAGCGGGCAATCATGCCCATCACAAAAATCACCTTAAAATCACAGTTCAGGCAAAGGCGTTTTAAGCAAATCTCATCCAAAACGCCATTCACTCATTCCTTCATTCACCCATTCATTCATTGCTTCAAAGCGACCAGTACCGCAAGCGGCTGATTTTGTTTCGATAAATGCCTTTCAGGTCAACCAAGAGGCCGTTTTGGGTGAGCATACTTTCAAAATACGCCTCGTCGAGCGACAAATACGGGCGGTGGTTCACGGCTACGATTACGGCATCGTAGCGGCCCGTCGGTTCAGCGGCGAGGCCGAAGCCGTACTCGTGGCGAAGCTCGTCGCTGTCGGCGTGCGGGTCAATTACGTCCACTTGCACGCTGAAGCCGAGCAGTTCGTTCACCACGTCGGCCACTTTCGAGTTGCGAATGTCTTCCACGTTTTCCTTGAACGTGGCACCCATCACCAGCACGCGGGCCTTGGTAATATCCTTGCCCTGCCGCGCCATCTGTTGCACAGTTTTCTTGGCCACGTGCGCACCCATCGCGTCGTTGATTTGCCGGCCGGCCAGTATCACTTCGGGCAGGTGGCCCAGCTCTTTCGACTTGTAGGTGAGGTAGTACGGATCCACGCCGATGCAGTGGCCGCCCACCAAGCCAGGACTGAATCGCAGGAAGTTCCACTTGGTGCCAGCTGCTTCCAGCACTTCGTAGGTGTTGATTTTCATTTTGTCGAAAATCATCGAAAGCTCGTTCATCAACGCAATGTTCAGGTCGCGCTGGGTGTTTTCGATAATTTTGGCGGCTTCGGCCACTTTGATGGACGAAGCCCGGTGAACGCCAGCCTCCACGACCAGTTCGTAAACCTTCGCGATTACGTCCAGCGACTCGGCATCGCAGCCTGCCACCACTTTCGTGATTTTGGCCAGCGTGTGTTCCTTGTCGCCGGGATTGATGCGTTCGGGCGAGTAGCCAACCTTGAAGTCGGTATGGAATTTCAAGCCCGACTCGCGTTCCAAAATCGGGATGCAGTCTTCTTCGGTGCAGCCGGGATAAACGGTTGATTCATAGACCACGTAGTCGCCGCGTTCCAGCACCGTGCCTACGGAAGTGGACGCGCCAAGCAGCGGCCGCAGGTCAGGCATGGTGTGGGCATCAATGGGCGTGGGCACGGCCACAATGAAAAACGAAGCCTGCCGCAGCACGTCCAGCGAGTCGGTGAAGGTGATGTCACAGCCTTCGAAATCAGCCGCCGAAAGCTCGCCGCTGGGGTCTTCGCCGCGCTGCATCATGGCCACGCGCTTGGCGTTAATGTCGAACCCGATGACGCGCAATTTCTTGGCAAAAGCCAGCGCAATGGGCAAACCTACGTAACCAAGGCCGATGACGGCCAGTGTTTTCTCTTTGTTAATGAGCTGATTGTACACGGAAATAAGTGGTAAGTGAGAAGTCGTGAGTGGCAAGCAAAAAGCGGCCAAAAATAGACGAATTAGGTCAGAAGTCAGAGGTCAGAGGTCAGAAAAAGTAGGCAGGTGGCATTGGCGGGCGGCGGCAAGCGGGTTTTCGCGATTGGCGTTTTGGGCAAAAAATGTCCGAACCTTGATTCGTAGGATTATAGGATTGCCTTGATTGAAAAGAAAATCAGGTTAATCCTTCAATCCTACGAATCAAGGTTCGGACACAAAACGCCCAAAACACACCGACAACTTACCGCTTACCGCTCACGACCTGCGACTTAACCGCTTGGACACAAAACGCACCGCCAACACCAAAAGCACCACTACGACCACCGCCGCAATAATGGGTGCAAACAAAGCTGTCAGCGAAACCGCCGTGGCACCACCTAACTCGCCGGTAGCCACCAAGTTGTTGGCCGCCCCGCCCGTGGTGGCCGTTGACACCGCCCGCGCCGCTGCGGTGCCCGCGCTGATCAGACCGGCCGTGCCGCCGCCCGCAATCACGGCCAGCGTCCACTTGAACAGCGGATCCATGTCAGTTACGAAGCTGCCCATCATCAACGCACCGGCCACGGTGGCGGCGGGCGTGGCAATGGTGTCGAGCAGGTTGTCAATCCACGGGATGTAGTAGCCGCCGATTTCTCAAACCGAAACCGAGCAGTACACCAATCAACCATTCCATTTTAATTAAGAATTTTGAATTATGAATTCAGAATTGGGGGCGTTTTGGCAAACGATAAACGTTAAACGCAAGCCGAATGAAGTTTTCTTTGGCTAAATTGCGGCTTTTCTGTCTCAAAGTAAGTCAATTGGTGGATAAAAAGTGTTTGTCCGTCATCGGCTTGTTGTTTTATCTAAACCGTCAGTGCCAAAGGCAACTTTTTCACTAACCACTGACGACTGACCACTAACGACTTTACGAAGTGAAAATCGAACTGAAACGCAAGAACCAAGCGGTGCATCTGGAGGCCGTCAACGAAGACGGAGCCAGCATCCACATAGACGGCTCGCCAGCGGTGGGTGGCGAAAACAAGGGTTTCCGGCCCATGCAGTTGCTGTTGGCGGCCATCGGCGGATGCAGCACCATTGACATTGTGAGCATTTTGCAAAAACAACGCCAGCCGCTGGAAGACATCAGCATCACTGTGGACGGCGAACGGGAGCCGAACGTGGAGCCGTCGCTGTTCCAAACCATCCACGTGCATTACGTGCTGAAAGGCGACCTTGACGAAGAGAAAGTGCGCCGCGCCGTGGATTTGTCCATGCAAAAGTACTGCTCCGTTGCCAAGACGCTGGAAAAAACGGCCCACATCACGTATGATTTTGAAATAAGTCGTTAGTCGCCAGTGGTTAGTGGTCAGTTGTACGCAACTTGGCGTGCTTGGCGAGAAAATTTCACGCAAAGGCGCAAAGAAAAACCGCAAAGAGCTGGCCGTTCTGAGCAAAAATTGTCAGAACCCTGATTCGTAGGATTAAGGGATTGCCTTGATTGACAAGACTAATCATGTTGATCCTTCAATCCTACGAATCAGGGTTCTGACATCGTTTTGGGCAAAAATTGCCCAAAACGCCGCGACAATACCTTTGGCAAAGTTTTGAATTTTGCCAAAGGTGGATGCCTTCTTCCGACCTCTGAACTCTTGCTTCTGACCTTAAAAACACACCACACTTTCACGATGAGCAAAAAAAAGCCGCGCAGCAAAAATTTCGAGACCAACGCCGTCCGCATCCGGGCCGAGCAAACCCCTTTCCGCGAGCACAGCACGCCGCTGTTCCTCACCTCCAGCTTCACGTTCGAGGATGCCGAGCAGGCCCGCGCCTTGTTTGCCGACGAAATTCCGGGCAACATCTACACGCGTTTCTCGAACCCCAACACCAGCGAATTCATTGAGAAACTGTGCGCCTTGGAAGGAGCCGAAGACGGCATCGCCACGGCCACCGGCATGGCGGCCATGTTCACCAGCATGGCGGCGTTGCTCCGCTCCGGCGACCACGTGCTGGCCTCCCGGTCGTTGTTCGGCTCCACGCACCAGATTTTGACGCAGATTTTCCCCCGCTGGGGCATCAGCCACACCTACGCCGACGTGGCCCGACCGGAAACGTGGGAAAGCCTGATCCAGCCCAACACGCGGATGATTTTCGTGGAAACGCCCTCCAACCCATCGCTGGATTTGATTGACTTGGAATGGCTCGGTGCGTTGGCGCGGCGCAAGGGTGTGATTCTGAACGTGGACAATTGTTTCGCCACGCCGTATCTGCAAACACCCATCCAATACGGGGCGCATTTGGTGACGCACTCGGCCACCAAGTTCATGGAAGGGCAGGGGCGGGTGCTGGCCGGTGCCATCGTGGGCGACAAAGATTTAATCAAGGAAATCCGCTTTTTTGCCCGGCACACCGGCCCGGCGTTGTCGCCGTTCAACGCGTGGACGCTGTCGAAGAGCCTCGAAACACTGGCCGTTCGCATGGAACGCCACTGCCAAACCGCCTTGCAACTGGCGGAATGGCTCGAAACGCAGCCGCAGGTGGAGCGGGTGATTTACCCGGGGCTGGCCTCGCACCCGCAGCACGAACTGGCCAGGCGGCAGATGCGCCTCGGCGGGCCGATGGTGAGTTTTGTCGTCAAAGGCGGCTTGGAGAAGGGCCGCACTTTCCTGAATGCCCTGCAAATGCTGTCGTTAGCTGAAACCCGAGGAACGCGCCGCCGTGGGCATCGAAGACGGCCTCATCCGCATTTCGGTGGGCTTGGAACACGTTTCGGACATCACCGCCGATGTGGCGCAGGCGTTGACCCGCACGGAAATCGGTACGCCGGAATCGGAGCCGTTGGATTGGATTGAAAAGTAGATCGGCGAATGGTTGTGTCATTGAATGGTTGAATGATTAGAGAGGGCGTTTTGGGCAAAATTTGCTCAAAACGCCCGATTGCCTGACCCTTGATTTTTCAGACAGGATGTACAGGATTGGCATGATTGGAAAATCCTGTACATCCTGCAATCCTGTCTAAACACAAAGGCGTTTTAGGCAAAAATTGTCAAATCCCGCAACCGGCGGGAACGGCCAAAACGCCCGTGTTTGCGGCACATGCCCGACACGCCGGGACAGTGCCGCTCATCTCAGTTCGTTATCTTTATCTTTGTTTTTTCAATACCTAACCCCTACACACATGACAGAATGTTACCCCGGCCGGACTTTCTCCGGTTCTTTTCTCACCAAGTGGCTGTTGCTGGCCCTGCTGTGGCTGCCAACCACGCTGCTGGCCCAAAGCAGCTACACCGTCAAGGGCAAGGTAGCCGATGCCAGCACCGGCGAAGGTATTCCCGGTGCCAGCGTGGTCGTGGCAGGCACCACCAACGGCACCGTGACCGACGCAGGCGGCAATTATTCCCTGAAACTCAATGCCGCCGCTGGCACCTACCGCATCGCGTTCAGCTACGTGGGCTATTCTCCGGTGACCGAAACCGTGAAAACAGATGGTTCCGGCGAAACCACGTTGAACGTCAGCTTACAAGCCGACTTGGTGGGTTTGGACGAGATTGTGATTACCGGCACAGGTACCCCTACCAGTAAACGGGAACTCGGCACCTACGTCACTTCGGTCAGTGCCAAGCAACTGGCCAACACGGCTGCCAACAACCCGCTGGCGGCGTTGCAGGGCAAGGTGGCCGGGGCGCAAATCTCACAGAACAACGGCAACCCGGCGGGCGGCTTCACCGTTCGCCTGCGCGGGGCCAGCACCATCATCGGGTCGTCGGAGCCGCTGTACATCATTGACGGCGTGATTGTGAACAACAGCACCAACAACGTCACCGACCTTTCCATCAGCATCAGCGGCAACAACGACTTCCAGCCCGGAGCCAACCGCCTGGCTGACATCAACCCCAACGACATAGAACGCATTGAAGTGCTGAACGGCGCGGCGGCGGCGGCCATCTACGGCTCGCGGGCCAACAACGGCGTGGTGCAAATATTCACCAAACGCGGTGCAGAAGGCAAGCCCCGCATTACGTTCTCCACATCGGTGGTAGTGAGCGAGTTGCGCAAACGCATTGAGATAAATGACTTCGGACAGCGGTTCGGTAACTTTGACCCGATGGTTCCTTACAACAGTGCCATTGGCTCAGGCCCCTACACCGACCAACGCCTGACCACCATTTTCCTCGGCGGTCGGCTGTTTCGCAACACCAGCCCTGTGACGCGTTACGACTACCAAGACGACATCTTCCGGCGGGCCGTGGGAACCGACAACTATATTTCGGTAACGGGCGGCACTGACAAGACAAAATACTTGGTGTCTGGCTCCTATTTCAACAACCAAGGCATTGTTCCGGGAACCGATTTCCGGCGGTATAGTGCCAAATTGCGGATTGACCAAACGCTGAACAGTTGGGCCAAAGCCTCAATCGGGCTGAACTACGTGAACAGTCTCGCCAACGAACGTCCCGACGGCAACTCGTTTTACAGCCCCATCAACGCGTTCTTCATCACCGACAACGTGTATGACATTCGCCGCCGCGATGCCAACGGCTTCCTGATGCCAGTGGAACCCAACCGGGTGAACCCGATTACGGTTTTGGAAGACATCAAAATGACCAACGCCACCAACCGCGTCATCGGCGATTTCCAACTGAACCTGACCCCGCTCAAAGGGCTGACGATTGATTTCATTTCGGGCTTGGACACGTACACCCAACTGGGCCAGACGTACATCGCCCCGATGCCGTATCCGGGCGTGAATCCGGCGTTCTTCCCCGACGGCTACGCTTCAACGGCCACCGCACAAGTGTTTCAGGTGAACAACGACCTGAACGCCACCTACCGCACCAACATCACGCCCAAGATTTCGTCCACGACCACGCTGGGCGGAACCGTGCAGTATGACCGCAGCAACTTCACCCAGATACAAGGCCGCGCCATGCTGCCGCTCATTGAAACAGTGGCCGGGGCGCAGAACTTCTTTACGCCAGCCGGAGAAATCCGCACCGAGCGGTCAATCCAAGGCGCGTTTTTGCAGCAAACCTTTGGCTACGACGGTTTTGTATTCGTGTCGGCGGCGGGACGTGTGGACGGATCATCGGTGTTTGGTGTGAACAACCGCACGCAGTTCTATCCGAAAGTCAGCGGCAACCTGCTCGTCTCGGAACTGCTGCAACGGTCGGGGATCAACACTTTTGATCTGTTGAAGTTGCGTGCGGCCTACGGCGAGTCGGGCAACCTGACAGCCATCGGGCCTTACGACCGTTTCAGCAACATGGATCCGGTGGTGACGGCAGGCGGTGCGGGTTTTGTGCGGCGCACCACGCTGGGCAATCCGAACGTACAAGTGGAGCGGCAAACCGAGTTTGAAGCCGGTTTGGATGCATCAGTGCTCAACGGTCGCTTGGGGGTGGAATTCAACGTCTATAACAAAAACGTGCGGGATTTGCTGCTGCCGCTGGCCATTGCGCCTACCCAAGGCGGTTCGCAGATTTTCGCCAACATCGGCGGCATGACCAACCGGGGCGTTGAGCTGGTGCTGCGGGCAACGCCCGTAAAAGCTGGCGATTTCACTTGGAACGCCACCGTGATTTTCAACCGAAACCGTAACCGGGTTTCACTGCCGTTTCCGCTGCTGCGTTTCTCGGCTGATGCCAACCGGATGTCCAGTGCCGTTGACGGACAGCCGCTGGGTGTGTTTTACGGAACCGTCTATGCCCGCAACCCCGACGGATCGTTGTTACTCAGCCCAGGGCCTCGCGCACTAAGCCCTACCGTTTCGACTGATGCGGGTGTTCCCTTTGTTGACCGCGTGGGACGCACGCCCGAAGGATTGCCAAACCCAAGCACGGCCTTGGTGCAACGTGTGGTGGGCGACCCCAATCCCCGTTGGACGGGTTCGCTGATCAACGAATTCCAGTACAAACGATTCACGGCCCGCGTGTTGCTCGACGCGGTGCAAGGCTTTAACATCGTGAACCTGAACCGCACCACCTACAACAACGTGGGTGCCGGCCTGCTGGCCGAACGCGAATTGCGCGGCGAAGTGCCCCGTGGAACGGTGAGCATCATCGGCGGCTTCGGCGACGAACGCATCCGCGAGGACATGGTGGAAGACGGTTCGTTTGTGAAACTGCGTGAAATCACGTTCGGCTACTCGGTAGCACCCAAGCTTTGGGGCCTGAGCAACCTGAGCGTCAACCTGACGGGCCGCAACCTGTACTCTTGGGACAACTACCAAGGCTGGGATCCGGAAATCAACTCGGGCGGGCAAAGCAACCGCATCCGGGGCGATGATTTCGGCACGGTGCCGATTCCGCGCACTTACCAAGTTTCGCTCACCGCCTCATTCTAACAAACGACCGTTTCCAAAACCGAAAAAACATGAAAAATATACGTAAGAAATTGTCGGTGTGCGGCCTGGCACTTTTGCTGTTCGGCCAATCTTGTACCTTCGACTACCCGAATCCAAACGCCCTCACCGAAGAAGCCGCTTTGAACAACACGCAAGCGTTGCTTTCGGTGTCGCTGGGGTTGCGTGCCCGCTACACGCTGGGCGGCGCATCGGCCTTGTACTCAGCTTTGAACGCCAACGGCCTCACCACACAGGAACTGCGCGTAGTAAACGCCGGCAACGCCGATTTGGCAGCTTTGGAACTGGGCGGAGGCACAGTGACCAACCTGAACCCGGTGGTGAACAACCTTTGGACAGGTTTGAACATTCTGAATGCCGACTGCGACCGGATTATCCGGAGCGTAGGTGCCATCTCTGACCCGGCCACCCGCAACGCCGTGCAAGCCCATGCGCATCTGTTCAAAGCCCTGGCAATTGGCACAATGGCGCAGTTTTGGGAACAAGTGCCGGTGACCAGTGTGAACTTTGGCCAGAATGCTACCTTCGTACCCCGGCGGGATGCCTTGCAAACCGCTGTCCGGCTTTGCGACGAGGCCATAACACTAATCGGAACTACCACACTGCCCACCACATTCACGGCCGCGCTGGGAACCAATTTGGATTTGGCGAGTTGTCTCAACGCGTTGTCGGCGCGTTACAACAACATGCTCGGCAACCATGAAGCGGCCGCAGCAGCGGCTGGCCGAGCTTCCTTGACGGTTCGTTCTCAGTTCCTTTTCAACAACGTGGCCCAGAACCCGATGTTCCGCAGTTCGTTTGTAACCGGCAACGTGACCCAAGCCCGCCGGTCGCTGGGCCTTGCCGGTGCGCTGGCCCCTGCCGCCAACGACCCTCGCGTGGCTTTTTACCTGACTGACCCGGCTGCGGCAACGCCCAATGCACGCGGTTTTTTCACTGCCGACGGCGACCCGATTCCGTTCTACCTGCCCGGCGAGATGCTGCTGATTCGCGCAGAAGCATTCGCCCGCCGCAACCAACTGCCCGAGGCCATTACCGAACTGAACCGCGTGTTAGCCAAAAACAACGACCCGTTCGGGGTGAACGCCAGCCAAGCTGCCTACAGCGGCCCGCAAACGCAAGCCGATGTGTTGCTGGAAATCTACCGCCAGCGTTGCATCGAACTGTATTTGACCGGACTGAAACTGGA
>JALOMD010000318.1 GCA_025455595.1 Cytophagales bacterium
CGGAACCTGCTACGTCCAAATGTGCACCCATTTGGTAAACCTTTACGGTGTCGTCTATAATCTCAATGTAATGAAGCCTTTGTTTTTTGATCGTCTTAAAGAAGGTGCGTTCGTGAGTCTGTCCTTTCACTTGTAAGCAGAAGACTAATGATACTATAAATGTCAAATAAGTTTTCATTTTGGCTACATTCTCAGTGTGTTTTACAAAGTACAGAGTCGTTTTGAGCAATTTTCGCATAAAACGTTTTTTAGCGGTAACAAAACACCGTTGTCTTCTCACCCCACCACCACCCGCCGCCGGATGGCAAACGCCTCCGCCGGATTCGTCACCAACAGTTGTTTGATTTCATCTTCACTGAAGCCGTTTTCGCGCATTTTGGGCAGAAGTTTCTGAAACAGCGTCGTGAACGGGCGGAACGTGCCGCCATCCGGCTCTCCGGGTTTGTACCAGCCCGCATCGTGTGAGACGAGGGTGCGGTGCCACACGCCCCGATCTTTCATAAAGCGCAGCATCAGCAGGTACTCGTCCACATTGTCGTCGGCGAGGCCGTCGAGGCTCACCCACGTGCCCAGTTTGGCCGCTTCGGGGTAGCGTTCCTTGTTGCGTTCGTTATGGGCGTGTACCCACACAAAAGCGTCGGGCCGCACGCCTTCCTGTTTCAGCACTTCCATCTGCTCAAACGCCGGTATCGCAAAGCCCGTGTGCGAGCAAATGGTGAGTCCGGTGCGGCGGTGCGTGCGGGCGGCGGCGGTGATGAGCTTGCGGTGCAAGTCGGACAAATGCCCCGGCTCCACGCTGATTTTCATGAATCCCGGCCGGATGCCCGTGTCGTCAATGCCCCGCTTGAACTCACGCGTCCAGCGGGCGGCCAGTTGGTCGGCGGTTTCGGTAAAGGCGTGCGGCGGCAAAAACTTGTTCTGCACCGCGCCGTAGTAGCCCGTATTGGTCAGTATCTGCACCCCGCTCCCCTGCGACAACATCTTGAGCAACAGCGGGTCGCGACCTAAGTACGCCGGGGTGCAGTCGAGCAGCGTTTGGCAGCCCAACGCCTTCACTTCGCGCAGGTACGGCAGCACTTTGCGCACCACTTGGGCACGGCTCCAGCGGTTGGGATTGTACTGGTCGGCCCCGATAAAGTCCACCAGCAGGTGTTCGTGAATCAGCGTGAGGCCCATTTGCGCAGTGGGTCGCGGGCCGGTGACGGTCAGGATTTCGGGAACGGAAGGCCGAAAAGAAGCGACCCCGGCAATGGCACCGCCCAATGCGGCGGCGGTTTGCAGAAACGTCCGGCGATACATGGTTTTGAAGTACGATTTACGAGGTACGATTTACGAATTTAGTGATGAGTTATGAATGATGAGTGATGAGTTTTTTTAGCCCCGACGGGGCGGAACACACCGATATCGAACACTGCCCGGCGGAAATCAACGTCGTTTTGAGCAAATTTTGCCCAAAACGCGCATGGTGCAACATGTATGTTGTATTACTGCAACCCCGTCACGGGACGAAAGTCAACCGGACGCATGATTTTTATCCGTATTGAAATTCGCTGAAAACACTTAAATCGCAGGCAGTTGGTTGTTTTTCACAATCAAAATCCGTTTGTGACAACATTACGTTTTGGGCAAAAAATGCCCAAAACGCTTATGTTTTTCATTTTTCCGTGTGAAGATGCCCCCGGCACGTTGGGGCTAAAAAACTCATCATTCATAACTCATCACTAAATTCGTAAACCGTACCTCAACATGCCTTTGAACCTGACCACCGCCGCCGAAGCCGTTTCTTTTGTGCAGCCGTCCAACCGCGTGTTTGTTCACGGTGTGGCCCTTACGCCGCACGTGCTGCTCAACGCCATGACCGACCAAGCCGACCGCCTCGAAAACGTCGAACTTGTCCACATCCACACCGAGGGGCCGTTGCCGTACCACAAGCCCGAGTTGAAAGACAAGTTTCACTCCAACGCTCTGTTTGTAGGGGCCAACCACCGCAAGTTCTTGGCCGAAGGCTACGGCGACTACATTCCCGTGTTCCTGTCCGACATCCCGCTGCTGTTCCGGCGCAACATCCTGCCCATTGACGTGGCCTTCGTCATGGTGGCCCCGCCCGACGAACACGGCTACTGCTCGCTGGGCACTTCGGTTGACATCAGCCTGGCCGCCGTGCAGTGTGCCCGCTACGTGGTGGCCGAGGTCAACCCGCACGTGCCGCGCACCCACGGCGACGGCTTCATCCACGTCAGTCAAATCCATGCCGCCGTCGAGGTTGACTACCCTATCCACGAAGCCCGGCCCGAGCCGCTCACCGAAACCGAAATCGCCATTGGCCGCAACGTAGCCGGTTTGGTCGAAGACGGAGCCACGCTGCAAATGGGCATCGGCGGCATACCGAATGCCGTGCTGGCCGAACTCACGGGCCACAAAAACCTCGGTGTCCACACCGAAATGTTCTCTGACGGGCTGATTGACTTGATCGAAGGCGGCGTGGTAAACAACTCGCGAAAGGTTGTGTTGCCCGGCAAAACCGTTTCATGCTTCGCCATGGGCAGCCGCCGCCTCTACGACTTCATGCACCGCAACCCTTCGATTGCCATGAAAGAAACCTCGTACACCAACGACACGAGCATCATCCGCCGCAACCCCAAGGTGACGGCCATCAACAGTGCCCTTGAAATTGACCTGACGGGTCAAGTCTGCGCCGACACCATCGGCACGTTCCAGTTTTCGGGCGTGGGCGGGCAAATGGACTTCATACGCGGCGCGGCCTTGTCAGAAGGCGGCAAGCCCATCATCGCCCTGCCGTCAGTCACCTCGCGCGGCGACAGCAAGATTGTCCCCATGCTCAAGCCCGGTGCGGCCGTCACTACCACCCGTGCCCACGTGCGGTTCGTAGTCACTGAATACGGCATCGCCGACCTGTTCGGCAAAACCCTGAAACAACGTGCCCACGCCCTGATTGGAATTGCCCACCCCAACCATCGCGAATTGCTTGAAAAAGAAGCATCGGTGCGTTTCAACGGATATTGGTGAACTTAAGCGGTAAGTCGTCAGTGGTAAGTCGCAAGCGATTAGCGACAAGGCGTTTTAGGCAAAAAATGCTCAAAACGCCGACTTCTCCGTGAAGTCGGGGACACCAGCCAATAAAACCATTACTTACCACTTGCGACTTGTCACTTGCGACTTGTCACTTTTTTCTCGTGTTTGTTTGCTATTTTTGCAGACCACAACCTTAGCCTTACTTCACTTGACATTAATCACATCCATTTCGGGCATTCGGGGCACCATTGGCGGCAAGAGCGGCGACGCACTGACTCCCCTCGACGTATTGAAGTTCACCGCTGCTTACGGCACTTGGATCAAGTCGCAATCGGGCGGAAACGACGACTGCAAGGTAATCATCGGCCGTGATGCCCGGCTGTCTGGTGAGATGATTTCGCGCATCGTGGCCTCCACGCTGCAAGGATTGGGCATTGACGTGGTGGATGCCGGGCTGTCAACCACACCGACCATCGAGCGGGCCGTGGTGGCCGAACAGGCTGACGGCGGCATCATCATTACGGCCAGCCACAATCCCGTTCAGTGGAACGCCCTGAAACTCCTCAATCGGCAAGGCGAATTCCTGTCGGCGCGAGACGGTGAGGAAATCCTGCGGCTGGCCGAAACGGGCGAGTTTACCTTCGCCGAAGTCAAGAAATTAGGCAAGTACCGCACCGACGACACGTTTTTGCAGAAGCACATCGCGTCCATTCTGGCATTGCCGTTGGTGAACCGGGCAGCCATCGAGAAGCGGGGCTTCAACGTGGTCGTGGATGCGGTGAACTCGTCGGGAGGCGTGGCCGTGCCGATGCTGCTTGACGCACTGGGCGTTGCCAAACGTACTTTGCTCAATTGCGAGCCAACGGGTGTTTTTGCCCACAACCCGGAGCCGCTGCCGCAACACTTGGTTCAAATTTCGTCTGAAATCGAAAAAGGCCGCTACGACCTCGGCATCGTGGTTGACCCGGACGTGGACAGACTGGCGTTTGTGTGCGAAGACGGCAGTATGTTCGGCGAAGAATACACGCTGGTGGCCGTGGCCGACTATGTGCTGAAAAACCAGCCGGGCGGCAATACGGTCTCGAACCTGTCCTCGACCCGTGCCCTGCGCGACGTGACCGAAAAGCACGGCGGCCGGTACTTTGCCGCCGCCGTGGGCGAGGTGAACGTAGTGACGGCCATGAAAGCCCACAACGCCGTCATCGGCGGCGAAGGCAACGGCGGGGTCATCTACCCAACCATGCACTACGGACGTGACGCCCTGACGGGCTTGGCCTTGTTCCTCAGCCATTTGGCCGAGTTCGGCTATTCCGTCTCGCGGCTGCGTGCCACCTACCCGGACTACTACATTTCCAAGAACAAAATCGAACTCACGCCGGAGATTGACGTGGACGAAATCCTGGAAATGATGAAGCAGAAATACGAGAAAAACCCAATCAACACCGTTGACGGCGTGAAGATAGAGCTTGGCCGCGAGTGGGTACACCTGCGCAAGTCAAACACCGAGCCGATTATCCGCATCTACGCCGAGTCGGACTCCGAGTCAACCGCCGAGTACCTGGCCAACAAAATCATCAGCGACATCCGCGAACTCGTCGGCCAACAGATAAGAATGTAAGGCCTCCCCCAACCCCCTCCCAAGGAGGGGGCTTTTTAATAGGGAAGCTTTCGTATTCACAAAAACTAATTTACTAACCGAAAAGCCCCCTCCTTGGGAGGGGGTTGGGGGAGGCCTCCATGCGTGTTTACTTAGACAATGCCGCCACCACGCCGCTCGACCGGGAAGTACTGGAGGCCATGCTGCCATATCTAACCGACTTCCACGGCAATCCGTCGTCCATCCATACCCACGGGCGGGAAGTCCGCTCGGCCATCGAGAAGGCCCGCAAGACCGTTGCGCAGTTGCTCAACACTTCGCCTTCCGAGATTTTCTTCACCTCCGGCGGCACCGAGGCCGACAACACGGCCATCCGTTGCAGCGTGGAGCACCTGCTGGACGTGGACGGGAAGGGCTACGTGGACTTAAACCAACTCGAAAGCCTGCTCACAACCCACCCGAACGCGTTGGTGTCGCTGATGCACGCCAACAATGAAATAGGCAACCTGACCGACTTGCAAACCGTAGGCGAACTGTGCCGCACGCACGGGGCCGTTTTCCACTCGGACACCGTGCAGACGATGGGCCACTACCGCCACGACCTGCAAAAACTGCCGGTGGATTTCATCGTCGGGGCGGCGCACAAGTTCCATGGGCCGAAGGGCGTGGGTTTTCTGTACGTCAACGCCAACCGCAAGATACACCCGCTGGTACACGGCGGCTCGCAGGAACGCAACATGCGCGGCGGCACCGAGAACGTCTATGGCATCATCGGCTTGGCAAAAGCCCTTGAAATCGCCTACCGCGACATGGACGAACACCGGCGGCACATACAAGCCCTGAAAACCCGCATGATGGCCCGCCTGCGCGAAACGATTGAAGGTGTGACCTTCAACGGCGACCCGGACAACACCGGCCAAAGCCTGTACACGGTGCTGAACGTGAGCCTGCCCCCCGCCGAAGTGGGCGAAATGCTGCTCTTCAACCTCGACATCCACAAGATTTCGGCCAGCGGCGGCAGTGCCTGCACCAGCGGCAGCCAAATCGGCTCGCACGTGCTGCGTGCCCTCAACGCCGTTCCCGAACGTGCCTCGGTGCGTTTCTCGTTCAGCAA
>JALOMD010000319.1 GCA_025455595.1 Cytophagales bacterium
ATTTGGAAGAAATAGAAAAAGAATTGACAAAGGTGGAGAATTGAGGCTTTTTCAATGGATGTGTCCGTTGCTTTTGTGTTGCACCGTAGAAGACAGGGCACGCCCTGTCTCTACACAGACCCGAACCTGTATTTCCTATGCGGCGTTTTAGCTAAAAATTGCCCAAAACGCCTGTAATTCTCTGACCTCTGCTCCCTGACCTCAATCAATACACTTCCACCACCGACTGGCTGAATGCTGCGAATATGCCGAAGCCGTTCTCGATGTTGGTCGGCATTTGGAGCGGCTCACCGGCAAACAGGCCGCCGTCTTGCGCGGCGAAATGACGCTCCAGTTTGCGGTAGTATTCGTAATAAAACGCATCCGTATGCCGGAAATACAGCCAAAAACGCTGTTTGCGCGGATCAGGCACGTTGTATCCAGATTGGTTGGGGAAATAGTCAATCACCAGATCGTGCGTGCGGCCGTTGAACGGCGCGTCGTTGAACACCACGCCACCGTCGCCCCACGTGTATTCAAACGTCGAAAAGTCGGAATAGAAGGAAACCGGATTGTACGTGTAAATCGTATCGTAACGGATTGTATTGCCGCTGGGTGGTCGCCACTGTAGCCAAACATAGGGTTGCAAGGCAAACAGATGGTAATAATTCGGGCCAGACCGGTCGGTGAATCTGCCCGTGACGCGTGACAAATACGTGTAGCCTTCAAGCAAGGTCGCCGAGTCGCGCACCTGTACGTTGGTGAAATTCACTTTCGGCGGTACCGTACACACGGCGCGGGCTTCGGGCAGGCCGGGGGCCGATACGGTGAGGCGGTAGGTGCGTCCGGCGGTTGGCTTGAAGTCGGCTACGTACAAGCCTACAGAGTCTGCGTAACGCAATGTGACAGACCGCGTGTTGTCTTCGTACAGTGTGACTGCCGCGTTCGTGACTTTGGCACTGTTGCGCTGGTCGAGCAAGGCCAGGCTTTGGTAAACGGCCACTTTCACCGTGCTGTCTGGGTTAATCACACTATTCACCACTAACCGCGACTGGTGCGCGGGTAGCTCAATTTCCACTACTTTGGTACAGCCGCTGCACAGGACAATCGCCGCCAGCCAAAACCAATGTTTTTCTGACAGGATTGCAGGATTTACAGAGTTTGGTTCTGGAAACCTGTTTCTGAAAAATAGAAATCTCATTGTTTTCATGTTGGTCAAATTCGGAAATATTGTGCGGCCTTTTAAACGATTTTTGCTTAAAACGCTGGTTTCCCTCACCCCCGGCCCCTCTCCCACGGGAGAGGGGTGTGTTTGTGGGTAAGCCGAGCCTTTCCCATGAACCTGCTTGGAATAAAAGGCTCGTTTGGTTGAAAAGTCACCCCTCTCCCCACGGGAAGCCTGCCCCGACGTGTCGGGGAGGGGCCGGGGGTGAGGGGACGCACGGCGTTTTGAGCATTTTTTGCCCAAAACGCCCCGATAAATCCATCACCATACACCCGCCACTTTCTTCAGAACTTGAACTGATAGCTGAACGACGGAATAATCGGGAACAGACTGATTTGTTTCATTGTGTATCGTTCGGGCGTGGTGATGGTGGTTACAACCCCGTTGACAACGCTGGTGCTGGTGCCGCCGCCTTCTCTGTCCAGAAAATAATAGAACGGATTCTGGCGGTTGTAGGCGTTGTAAAGGCCCAGCACCCACGTGCGTTCGCCCCAGCGTTTCTTTTTGTGCATACTGATGCCCAAGTCCAGTTTGTGGAAACTGCGCATCCGAAACCCGTTGCGGCCTTCGTAATACTGGATGTTCTGCACCCAGCCGGAACCGAACCAACTGGTGGGCAGGCTTTCTTGGTACGCCGGGTAGCGTGCGGTGCCCAGCGTAATGGCGTTGCCTGTGCCGTACATCCAACTGGCCGACAGCGTGATGCGTTCGTTGGGCTGGTAGGTGGCGGCGATGCCTACGTCGTGCCGCCGGTCGTAGCGGTACGGGAACCACCGCCCGCCGTTGATTTCGGCGAATTGCCGGTTTGTCCACGACAGCGTGTAGCCCGCCCAGCCGCTCAGTTTGCCCTGCTTTTTCTGCACCAGAAACTCCGCCCCGTACGATTCGCCGCGTCCGCCGGTTTCCACTTTGTCCTGCCAGTCCAGCGCACTGCCCAGAAACGTGGTGCCTTCTTGGTATTCAATCAGGCCGGTCATGGTTTTGTAGTAGCCCTCCAAACTGACCTCAAACGTGTTGTCTTTGAACGACTTGGCAACACCCACCGCCGCCTGCTGCGAAAACTGCGGACGCACCCGGTCGGTGGCGGGCACCCAGAGGTCGGTGGGCAGGCCCGCGTCGGTGTTGGTGAGCAAGTGGATGAACTGCTGCATGGTGACGTAAGAAGCCTTGACGGCCACTTGGCCCGGCAGCAGGTAGCGGGCCGCCACGCGGGGCTGCAAACCGCCGTAGGTGCGGCCGTTGACGAAGAAACTGGCCCAGTGCAGGCCCGCGTTCACCTTCAGCCGGCTCGTGATTTCCCAGTCGTCTTCGGCGTACAAGGCCGTTTCCCAAGCCGGAATGTTCGACGAGCCGAAAGACGTGTCCGTCCGTTCGGTGTTGCTGCTGTTGTATCGGATGGCCGTGATGCCGGGCCTGAACAAATGCCGCGTGACGGCCCCGCCGAACCGGACGCTGTGCTGCGGGTTGGGGTAATACTCGAAATCGGTGCGGGCACTCCAGTCGCTGATGCCCGAGTTGAACCCGAAATAAGAATTCTCGACGTTGCTGCGGCTGTCCACATCCACCAGAAAACGGTAGCGGGTGTGATAGGCGGTGGTGTTCACAAACAGCTTTTCGTTGAAAACGTGGTTCCAGCGCAGGGCGGCCATCAGGTTGCCCCACGCCAAGCGGCTGCGGGTGCGGCCGTCCGTGTTTCCAGACCGTTCGCGGGTGGTGCCGCTGAACCGGTCGTCGCCCGCGTAGAAGCTCAGGTACAGGCGGTCTTTGTTGGAAACGATGTGACTGACTTTGGCGTTGTAGTCGTAGAACTGGTAGCCGACCGAAAACGCCCCGTCTGAGCCGATCAGCGAAATGGGGCGGGTGAGCAAATCCAGATACGTGCGCCGCGCCGACACCATGAACGTGGTGCGGTCTTTGAAAATCGGGCCTTCCAGCGAGAATTTGCTCGATATGATGCCCACCGCGCCTTGCCCGTGGATTTTCTTGGCGTTGCCGTCGCGCATCCGAATGTCCAGCACCGACGACAGCCGCCCGCCGTACCGCGCCGGAAAGCCGCCTTTGATCAGCTCGACGTTGCTCAGTGCGTCGGCGTTGAACACCGAAAACAGCCCGCCCAAGTGACTCACGTTGTACAGCGGCACGCCGTCCAACAGGAACAGGTTTTGGTCGGGGCTGCCGCCGCGAACGTACAGGCCCGTGCTGCCTTCATTGCCTTTTTGCACGCCGGGCAGCAGTTGCAAGGTGCGCAGCACGTCCACCTCGCCCAACGCCGCCGGCAGCCGTCTGATTTGCTCCACCGGCACGTTGATGCTGCTCATTTGCGTGGTTTGCTCGATGCGCTGCGAGGCCCGGTCGGTGACGGTGACGGCTTGCAGCGTGTTGCCGGACACGAGGAACACGTTCAGCGACACGTTTTCGTCCAACCGCCGCCGCCACGGTTGGCTTTGGTAGCCGATGAACGAAAAAACAATCTGTACCGAATCCTGCGGCAGCGTGAGGCTGTAGAATCCGTAGGCGTTGGTGACCGTGCCCTTGCCCGAACGTTGGTCAAAAACCGTGGCCCCCACCAGCACTTCGCCCGATACGCTGTCTTTCACAAATCCGCTCAGGGTGAACCGGACGTTGCCGCCGCTTGCGGGATTGCCGTTTTGGGCAAAAATTGCCGAAAACGGACACAGGAGAAACCCGAAAACGAGCAATTTGTAGTGTCGGGGCATAGGCGGGACTGATTCAGGATTTTGAATGGGTAATGGGCGGTTGCCGGTCTTGTTTCGGTTGTGCAATTGACTTTGCAGTGACCGTGAGACGGTTGTGATTCGGAAAAGTTACAACCGTCTGGAACGGCAGTTCGGCAAAGCCAGTCGTAATTTTTGACAGATTTTGCCCAAAACGCACAGAAACAACACTGACGAAAGCCTATGCAGAAGCTGTCCGTACAGTACAGGCAAAAGGCTATTGCGTCTGTGAAAATATTGACATTTCACAGAGGAAACCTGACAGGGAAAGAAACCGGACTTGAATTCTGAACGTCGAAGTTTGAGAAAAATTTTATCTACAGAAAAAGATATTGATGCGAATTTCAGTTCGCCGCCGCATTTCCTGTTTTCTCAAGAAAACGTATCTTTCGGCAACCCAAATCCTGCCCCATGAAGCACTTTTTGCTGTTTTCCTGTCTTCTGTGCCTGCTGGCAGTCGCATCAGTGGCAGCCCAACCCAAAGTGCTGGTCGTGACGGCGCACCCGGACGACGAGACGACTTTCTCAGTGACGCTGTACAAAATCGCCCGCGACCTGAAAGGCACCGTTGACCTGGCCCTGCTCACCGACGGACAAGGCGGCTTCAACGGCTCCGAACTCGGCTCGCAGTACTACGGCCTCAACCTTACGGATTCTGCAACGGGCCGGGCCTACTTGCCCGCCATCCGCAAGCAGGAATTGATGAACAGCGGCCGCATCATCGGCATCCGCAACTATTTTTTCCTCGATCAAAAGGACGACTATTACTCGCAAAACCCGAAACCGTACCTCGACGGACGCAACTGGGACATGGCTTTCATCGAAAAGCGGCTCGACGACGTTCTTGCCAAAGGCGGGTATGACTTTGTGTTCACCATGCTGCCCGACTCCACGCAACATGCGCACCACAAGACGGCCACGCTGGCCGCGTTGCGGGCGGTGCAACGCTACAAAGGCCCGAAAAAACCGGTGGTGCTGGGCGGCAAGGAACAGAACATCGGCTACGAAATCCAGTTCGCCGAACTGAAAGGCTACCCCGAAACGCGCATCCGCAAAGGTGCGCCGCTACAGACGT
>JALOMD010000320.1 GCA_025455595.1 Cytophagales bacterium
GGTCGTGGACGAGGCGTACATTGACTTTGCCAGCTATCCGTCGTTCACCACGCAGTTGGACGCGTTTCCGAACTTGGTAGTGCTGCAAACGTTCTCGAAGGTCTGGGGATTGGCAAATCTGCGGCTCGGCATGGCTTTCACTTCGCCGGAAATCATCAGGATTCTGAACAAAATCAAGCCGCCGTACAACATCAGCGGACTCACGCAGGAAGTGGTGCTGGAAGGCCTGCGAAACGCCGACTGGAAAGACCAAGCCGTGCGCGACATCTTGGCCCAACGCGAGGAACTCGTCCGTCTGCTCGGCCAAGTGCCGATGGTGGAGAAAATCCATCCGTCGGATGCCAATTTCCTGCTCGTGAAAGTGCGGGATGCCCGCGAAACGTACCACGATTTGGTAGAGCAAAAAGTCATCGTCCGCGACCGGTCGAAAGTGCGCCTCTGCGAAAATGCCCTGCGCATCACCGTGGGCACGGCGGCGGAAAACCGACGTTTGGTGGAAGCGATGGTCAATTCAGAAGTCAGAACTCAGAGGTCAGAGTGAAAAGGCTTTTCCAATCCCGCTGAGAGAAGGCTTTTGGCATACGTTTTAGGCAGTTTTTTCCCAAAACGCTATGTGTGTACTGGCGCAAGCGTCCGCTTGCGCCTACTTTCTGACCAGCGTCCGCTGGTCGCAAACCGGTAGGTTTGCAAAAATCGTTGTCAACAACAGCAGACAACAAAACGCGTTTTAAGCAAAAAATGCCCAAAACGCTTCTGATTTTGCTCTTTGCCGAAATTGCGCCTCGGCGTGGTGTCGTTTTTTGCGAGCCTGTGGCTCGCGACCAGCGGACGCTGGTCAAACCTTCGGCATCACGCCGAGGCGTGACACCAGTTTCAACAAAGCGTTTTGGGCGGTTTTTGCCCAAAACGCCATTGGCTTATTTGTCCGAACCAAAAGCCCCCTCCTTGGGAGGGGGTTGGGGGAGGCCCCTCACCTCCGCCCCATCCGCGCATTCCTCCAGCAGTTTTCGGTTTTTTTTGCCCAAAACGGGATGCACGAAATCGGGGGCCAGTTCGGTGAGCGGCTCCAGTACGAACCGCCGCTGCGCCATGCGCGGGTGCGGCACTTGCAGGTGCTCGGTTTCAATGACTTGGTCGTTGAAGTACAACATATCAATGTCAATCAGGCGGGCTTCCCAGCGGATGTGCCGCTCGCGGCCCATGTCGCGTTCAATGCCGAGCATGGCTTCCAATACCGCTGCCGGTTCGAGCGGCGTGCTTACCTGCAACACTTGGTTCCAGTAGTCGGGTTGATTGGTCACGCCCCACGGCTCGGTTTCGTACACGCCCGACCGTCTCTCCACTTTCCCGATACGCTTTTCGAGCAACGCCACGGCCTGTGCCAGATTTGCCGCCCGGTCGCCCAAATTAGTACCCAGCAACAGGTAAACGGTATTTGCCTTTGGTGTAAAAGAATCCATTCGCCGAAAACCGATTGTTTAAATTTACAGTTAGAGTCGTAAGTTGTTAGTCGCAAGCGATAAGTGCAGGTTGAATCTCGGAGTTGAGTGAGGATTCGCCCAAAATTGCCCAAAACGACTTACGACTTACGACTTTCAACTTGACACTTTTAGTTCATTAACTCTCCCTTCTGTCTTATGTTGCAATTTCTGAAATTTGTGTTGGCTACCATCGTCGGACTGGCGGTTTTCATGGTGCTGGCTTTCTTCCTGTTCGTAGGCATGGTGTCGGTAGCCACCTCCGGCGAAAAAACCACCGTCAAAGACAACTCGGTGCTGAAACTCAAGTTTGACCGGCCCATTGTGGAACGCGGCCGCGAAAACGACCCGTTTTCCAACTTCGGCCCCTTCGGCGAAGGCTCCCCGGTGGGCTTGGTGCAAATCCGCCGGGCCATTGAAGATGCCAAGAACGACCCGAACATCAAAGGCATTTACCTGAACCCCGACATGTACGCAGCGGTGGCCTCGTACCCGACGCTGGCCGAAATCCGCAGTGCGTTGGAAGATTTCAAAAAGTCCAAGAAGTTCATTGTTGCTTACTCCGAGTTCTACACCGAAAGCAGCCTGTACTTGGCCTCGGTGGCCGACCGGATTTACCTGCACCCCGAAGGCGTGGTGGAATGGAACGGCCTGAATGCCAGCGTCACTTTCTTGAAAGGAACACTGGACAAATTAGGCGTAAAGCCCGAAGTGTTCAAGGTGGGCGACTACAAAAGTGCGGTGGAGCCGTTCTTGCGCCAAGACATGAGCGAACCGAGCCGCGAGCAAACCCGTTCGTTCCTGACATCCGTCAACGGACACGTGTTGCAAGCCATCGGCACGGCGCGGGGCGTGGACGTGCCCCAACTGCAACGCCTCGCCGACTCGCTGACCGTGCGCGAGGCCGAGGATGCCGTGACGCACAAATTGGTGACGGCCTTGGCCTACCCCGACGAAGTGGAGGCCCAACTGAAAAAGGAACTGAAACTGGACGAGAAAAAGAAAGTCGAGTACATCTCGCTGACCAAGTACGACAAAGCCGAGAAGGAAAGCACTGAAAAAGGCAGCTTCGACAAACGCATCGCGGTGATTTTTGCGTCGGGTGAGATTACGTCGGGCGAAGGCAGCGACGAAGTCATCGGCTCCGACCGCATTGCCGCCGCCCTGCGCAAAGCCCGCGAAGACGACAAAATCAAGGCCGTGGTGCTGCGCATCAACTCGCCGGGCGGCAGTGCCTTGGCCTCGGACGTAATGTGGCGCGAAGTGCAACTGACCCGCAAGAAGAAACCCGTCATCGCCTCCATGTCTGACTACGCGGCATCGGGCGGCTACTACATGGCCATGGGTTGCGACAAAATCGTGGCGCACCCCACCACCATCACCGGCTCCATCGGCGTGTTCGGGCTGTGGTTCAACGTGAAAGACATGCTCAACGACAAGCTGGGCGTAACCGTGGACGGCGTGAAAACCAACGCCTACTCGGACTTGGGCCTGCCCACGCGCAACATGAGCGAAACCGAGCGGCAGTGGTTCCAGAAACGCACCGAAAGCATCTACGCCGACTTTACCCAGAAGGCCGCCGAAGGTCGCAAAATGAAAGTGGAAGACTTGCGCAAAATTGCGTCGGGCCGCGTGTGGACGGGCGAGCAGGGAAAGCAAAACGGCTTGGTTGACGAACTCGGCGGCTTGGACAAAGCCATTGAGATTGCCGCCAACATGGCCAAACTGAAACCGGAAGAATACCGCCTGCGCTACCTGCCGGAACAAAAGCCGTTCTTCGAGGAGTTTTTCGGTACTTCCAGCGATGCCGCCGAAACACGGGCTTTGCAAAAGCACCTCGGCGTGCTGGCTCCATACGTGCAAGACATTCGCCAGTTGAAAAACTGGCAAGGCACGCAGGCGCGTCTGCCGTTTGCGTTGGAAATCAGGTAAAAGTCGGAATGTAGAATTCCGAATGCGGAAAAGGGCGAACCAGTAGGTTTGCCCTTTTTCGTATGTAGCGTTTTGGGCAAAAAACGCCCAAAACGCTTTTTTTGTCTTGAATCGCGGATGAAACGGATGGTGCGGATGACACGGATGGTGCGGATGACACGGATGAGTCGCGTCAGGACGAACACATCGTCGCTTTTCTGGCGCAAGCGTCCGCTTGTGCCTATCAATTGACCAGCGTCCGCTGGTCGCAAACCGGTAGGTTTGCTAAAATGGTTGCCAACAGAGACATAAAACAACAAAAAATCGTTTTGAGCAAAAATCGTTTAAAACGCCTCTGACCCGTTCTTTTCCAAAGTCACGCTCCGATGAAATACCGTCTTTTATGCGAATCCTAAGTTGAAAAAAACAGGCGTTTGTTGGGCTTTTGGGAGGCAAACTTTGGCAGAGTTCTCAACTCTGCCAAAGTTAATACCTTGGTTTTCAAGGTCGAACGCTTTTCAACTTAGGATTCGCATCTTTTGCAAGCTTCGCTTGCGACCAGCGGACGCTGGTCAATTGATAGGCACAAGCGGACGCTTGCGCCAAAACGCAGTAATGCTCTGCGAAGTCTGTGCCTTCGCAGGATTAATCCGGTAGTCTCTGACTACCCGTGCGAAGCACGAAACAACGTTGTGAACCGAGCCGGTTGCGCTACGCGCCGGTAGTCACAGACTACCGAGATTAACACTTCGTAGCAAAATGCTACGAAGAACGCTGTGTTCGATAAGGCGTTTTAGGCAAATTTTGCCCAAAACGCACTTTTGGCAGGGCAACCGGAAGCATGCTGTTACTGACCACCGACGACTGAACACTGACCACTTTTAGTTAAACTTTACCGCCACCAGCGTGTAGTCGTCGTGTTGCTCGGCGGTGCTACAGAAATGGCGGAAATATGCCCAAAACGCCTCCACGAACTGCGCCGCCGTCAAGTTGGTGTGGCGTTGCGCGAACATAAGCAGCCGCTGCTCGCCAAATTCCTCGCCTGCCGGGTTACGGGCCTCCAGAATGCCGTCGGTGTACAGCACCAGCCAGTCGTCGGGCTGGTAGCTTTGCGTTTTCGTCGCCACGTGGTTGATATACTCCGGCTTGCGCAGCAGGCCCAGCCCCATGCCCTTGTTTTGCAGGAATACTGCCTTTTGCGTCTCGTTGCGGTAAAAAATAGCCGGACAATGCCCGCCCCGCGCGTGGTGAATCACCTGCTTGTCGGTGTCAATCAAAAACACGCTGGCGGTGACAAACTGGTTGCGGTCAAGGCAGCGGCCCAAGGCACTGTTTGCCAAGGCCAAGAAGCGGTGCGGCGGCGGATGCAACTCTACCAAGCTGTGGAAAACGCCCTTCATCTGCGCCATGTGGAAAGCCGCCGAGGTGCCCTTGCCCGACACATCGCCGATGACGAGCATGGTGCGGGCATCGGAAATGCGGAAAAAGTCGTAATAGTCGCCGCCCACCTCGTCGCCCGACTGCGAGGAGGCAAACGCCTCGAAATGAGCATTTTCGGCAAAATGCGTGGGCAACAGTTTTTGCTGCACCTTG
>JALOMD010000321.1 GCA_025455595.1 Cytophagales bacterium
CGATGCCCTGCGCTGAGGTATTCTGCCCCTTCGGGGCGACAGGCGTTTTGGGCGTTTTTTGCTCAAAACGCTTTTGTCTGAACCTTGATTCGTAGGATTAATGAATTAACTTGATTGGTTGTTTTTCCATCAAGGCAATCCTTCAATCAGGCGAATCATGGTTCAGACAATCCAGCCGTTTTGGGCGTTTTTTGCTCAAAACGCCCATTCTTAATTCTGAATTCATAATTCTGAATTAAATCACCGTCCGATGGCGACTTTGCGCAGGATGACATCGACGATTTGCGCCGGGGTTACGCCGTCCACTTCGGCTTCGTAGTTGAGCATGATGCGGTGGTTCAGCACGTCGGGGGCCACGTCTTTGATGTCTTCGGGTAGCACATAGTCACGTTCGTTGATGTAGGCCAAGGCTTTGGCGGCGCGGTTCAGGTTGATGCTGGCACGCGGCGAGGCTCCGTACTGCACGTAGTGGGCCTCGTCCTTGAGTCCGTAGTCCTGCGGCAGCCGCGTGGCAAACACCAGTTCGATGATGTACTTCTCCAGCGACTCGGAAATGGTGACCCGGTTGATTTCGTTGCGGATGTTGGCAATGTCCTCGCGTTCAAGGATTGGGTTCACGTTGCCGGAAAAATTCATGTTGCTCATCCGGCGCATCACTTCCAATTCTTGGTTGCGGTCGAGGTAGTTCAGGAACACTTTCATCATAAACCTGTCCACTTGGGCTTCGGGCAGCGGATAGGTTCCCTCCTGCTCCACCGGGTTTTGCGTGGCCAGCACCAAAAACGGCCGGTCGAGCGGAAACGTGGTGTCGCCGATGGTCACTTGCCGCTCCTGCATGGCCTCCAGCAACGCCGACTGCACCTTGGCCGGCGACCGGTTGATTTCGTCGGCCAGAATCAGGTTGGCGAAAATCGGGCCTTTTTTCACCTCGAAGTCGCCGGTTTTCTGGTTGTAGATCATCGTTCCGATGAGGTCGGCGGGCAGCAGGTCAGGCGTGAACTGGATGCGCTGGAAGTTGAGGTACAGCACTTTCGACAACGTGTTCACAATCAACGTCTTGGCAAGTCCCGGCACGCCTTCGAGCAAAATATGCCCGCCCGTGAACAAGCCGATGAGCAGCCGGTTCACGAGGTAGTCGCGGCCCACCACCACTTTGCCCACCTCGCCCAGCACCTGCCTGATTTTCGACTGGTGCAATTTGATACGGTCGGTTTCGGTTATTTCCATAAAGGAGCCTCCCCCAACCCCCTCCCAAGGAGGGGGCTTTTGGTCTGGTTTTGTAAATGTGAAAACAGCCTCCTTTGGCTCCTTCCCCTTGGGGGGAGGCCGGGTGGGGGCTTCACCACTTCTTGAAAATGAAAAACACGGCCAGTACAATCAGTGCGAAGCCGACGAAGTGGTTCCACGCGGGCCGTTCGGTGCGGAATACATAGACGGCCATGAACATGAAAACCACCAGCGAAACGGCCTCTTGGATGGTTTTCAACTCGAACATGGAGAACGGGCCGCCGTTTTCGCGGTAGCCGATGCGGTTGGCAGGCACTTGGAAAATGTACTCAAAGAAAGCCAGCCCCCAACTCACCAGCACGATGCCAAACAAGCCCAGCCGTTGCAAGAACGAATATTGCTTGAAGTGCAAGTGCCCATACCACGCCAGCGTCATGAAAACATTGGAACAAACCAACAACAGAATCGAATAAACGCCTTTCATCTCCGGTTTCTTTTTACGAAGCGCAAAGGTAGGAAATTAGTCGTTAGTCATTAGTCGTTAGTCGCAAGTGGTAAGTCATAAGTCGTAAGTAGGTTCTTTATGAATTTACTTGCTGGTTAATTGAAGATATGTCGTTTTGGGCGTTTTTTGCCCAAAACGCGAAAGCATAATGTCACCTATGCAAGTAAAATCATCAAGAACTGGTTTAGCCTACTTCGAAAAGAAAATTCGTTTCTAATACGCTGGTTTTCAATGTTTTGAATTCTGTCTTCTTATTCAAGACTAACTACTCATGACTAATTACTAACGACCGGGTACTTAAATCGCGGCGTTTTAAGCAAAAATCGCCCAAAACGCCACTGACGACTCACGACTAAAGACTGACGACTTAATTTGCGTAACTTGTGCGGCACAAATCGCCACTCATTCCGCTACAATTGCATGAACCGCATTTTTTTTGCCGCTTGTCTGCTCGGCACAGGCTGGATTTCAACCGGTTGCGGCTTGTTCGAGTCCGAAAAAGGCTTTGAACGCATGGCCGCTGCTCACACCGGCATTCGTTTCAACAACCAAATCACCGAAAGCGACACGTTCAACGTGTTGCGCTTCGAGTACATCTACAACGGCGGTGGCGTTGGCGTGGGCGATGTGAACAACGACGGCCTCACGGACGTATTTTTTGCCGGCAACCAAGTCTCCAGCGAGCTTTACCTGAACCGGGGTGATTTCAAATTCGAAAACGTGACCGAGGCCGCCGGCGTGCGTACCAACCGTTGGTGTACGGGCGTGGCCCTGGCCGACGTGAACCAAGACGGCTGGCTTGACATCTATGTGTCAACCGTTCATCCGCACAAGGACAAATCGGTTCCTAACCTCCTGTTTCTCAACCGGGGAGCTGATGCGAAGGGCAACGTGCGGTTCGAGGAGGTAGCTGCCCGCGTGGGCTTGGCCGACAGCTCTTACGCCACGCAGGCCGTCTTCTTCGACTATGACCGCGACGGCGACTTGGACTGCTACCTGCTCAACAATTCGCTGGAAGACTACAACCGCAACCAGCCCGTGGGCCAGCGAACCGACGGCTCCGGCAAAAGCGTGGACAGGCTCTACCAAAACACCGGCCCCACTGCCGACGGCCTGCCCGTTTTCCAGAACGTGTCGAAACAGGCGGGTATCCAGACCGAAGGCTGGGGGCTGGGCGTGGTGGTGAACGACATCAACCAAGACGGCTGGCCCGATGTCTATGTGGCGAACGACTTCCTCTCGAACGACCACCTGTGGATCAACAACCGCAACGGCACCTTCACCAACCGCCTCAAGCAGTATTTCAAGCACACCGAGCACAACGGCATGGGCGTGGACATTGCCGACATCAACAACGACGGCCTCAACGACGTGGTGGCCGTGGACATGATGCCCGACGACAATTTGCGCCAGAAAACGATGTTTTCCAGCACGGGCTACGACCGGTTTTTCACCAACCTGCGCCAAAGCTACCTCACTCAGTACGTACGCAACACACTGCAAATCAACAACGGCCCCTCGCCGGTCGCCGATAGCAGTGAAACACCCGTGACATTCAGCGACATCGGCTATCTGGCGGGCATCTACGCCACCGACTGGAGTTGGAGCAGCCTGCTGGCCGACTTCGACAACGACGGCCACCGCGACCTGTTGATCACCAACGGCTACCGCAAAGACGTGACCGACCTTGACTTTGTAACCTACAGCAACGACGCGGCCATGTTCGGCACCGACGAGACTCGCCTGCAAAAAGCGATTGAGACCGTCAACGGCTTGGAAGGCGTGAAGAAACCGAACTTTTTGTACCGCAACAAAGGCGACCTGACGTTTGAAGACATGACCGAACCGTGGGGCTTGAAAATCCCTTCGTTCTCGAACGGAGCCGCCTACGCCGACTTCGACAACGACGGCGACCTCGACTTAGTGATGAACAACATCAACGACGAGGCGTTTGTCTATCGCAATAATCTTTTGTCAGGGCAGAGGGCAGAGGGCAGAGGGCAGAACAATTTCCTACGCATCAAGCTGAAAGGCGACAAGGGAAACACTACAGGCGTGGGGGCCAAGGTTTGGCTGCACTACGCAGGCCAGACGCAGTATGCCGAACACCAGTTGCAGCGCGGCTACAAGTCTTCCGTGGAAGACGCGGAGCATTTCGGGCTGGGCAACCACGCCCGCCTCGACTCGGTGGTGGTGCTCTGGCCCGGCGGCAAACGCCAGCGGCTCGCCAACGTGAATGCCAACCAGACCCTCACTTTGTCGGAAAAAGATGCCGTTCCCGCCGGCAGCGGGATTTTCAATTTAGGCAAAAATCAGCCAAAACGCACCTCAACAACTTGGTTTGCCGAAGTGGCCAAAGAGCACGGGTTGGCTTTCCGCCATCAAGAAGAAGACTTTCCTGATTTCAAGAGCGGCCAAGCCTTGCTGCCGCGCAAACATTCCCAGCAAGGCCCCGCCGCTGCCGTAGGCGACATCAACGGCGACGGCCTCGACGATGTGTTTTTGGGCGGCCCGGCCCGGCGACCGGGCGTGTTTTTCGTGCAGAAACCGAACGGGACGTTTGTGAAATCATTACTCGAAGACTCGGTGCGGGCCAAGACCGCCGAAGACGCGGGTGTGCTGCTTTTCGATGCCGACAACGACGGCGACAACGACCTGTATTGTGCCAGCGGCAGCAGCGAGTTTGGCAAGAACCTTAAGAACTACCGGCACCGGTTTTACCGTAACCAAGGCAAGGGCAACTTCCAACTTGACTCCGCCGCTTTGCCAGTAGTCGAAACCAGCGGCAGCGTAGTCACTGCCGCCGACTTCGACCGGGACGGCGACTTGGATTTGTTCATAGGCGGCCGCATATTGCCCACCCGCTATCCGTACCCACCACGCAGCTACCTGCTGCAAAACGACGGCAAAGGCCGCTTCCGCGACATCACGCCCCAAGCGGCACCCGACCTGCAAACGCCCGGCATGGTCACCGCCGCCCTGTGGACTGACTACGACAACGACAACTGGCCCGACCTGCTGCTGGTCGGCGAATGGATGCCGATTACGCTACTCAAAAACGAAGGCGGCAAAACATTCACTCATTCACGCATTCACGCATTCACGCATTCGGTCGGTTGGTGGAACAGCCTTGCCGCCGGTGATTTCGACAACGACGGCGACACGGACTATGTGGCGGGCAACCTTGGCCGCAACTCGCTTTACCAAGCCTCTGAAAAAGAGCCGGTTTGCGTCTATGCCAAG
>JALOMD010000322.1 GCA_025455595.1 Cytophagales bacterium
TGTCACCACCACGGTGCCCCGCGAGGCGGCCCCGGCAGCGGCAACGGCACGGGTGCCGAGTTTCAGCGGCGGGGTGTTCTTGTCCTCGTTAAACTGCGAAAAAGTCAGGTTGGCACCCGTGACGGTGTAAAACACCTCGTGGTCGTTCGGCTCGTCCACTTCAATTTCACTGGTCTTGTCTTCAACCGGCTGCCCGGCCTCTTCTTTCAAGAAACGCACACGGGCGTTGTAAGTCGTGTTGGCCGCCAGCCGCAGTGAGTCGGGCGTGAGGGTCGGGGCGTTGCCGCCTGCGCCATCCAAGTCACGGAAAGTAATCACAATCGGAGTCGGGTTCTGGCCGGTCGCGGATGTCAGCGAAAACTCAACCGTATTGATTTCCTCCGGCTCGTTCACCGGTTCAGGATCGTCTTCACGGCATCCGGTAAAAGCCAACGAAGCCACTACGGCCGTCCACAGCAAGTTTTTACGAAAAAGGTTTGTCATTGTGCAAAAAGGTTTGATTAGACAATAAAACCGCAACAAAGTTGCAAACCTATAAAAAAAACAGTTATGCCACAAAGTTGCATAAATATTAACCAAGTGCAAAGTCGTTGGCCGTGGGTCAAGGCCAACTGCAAACAATTGACAATCAGGCGATTGCGGTTTTTCTTGCGTCAAGAATAAGGTAAACTGATTTCTGTCAGGCACTTGTTCAAAAAACCGCCTTGCCGCATACGCAGGCTTCACTTGAGTCAAAAAATCGGTTTATTTTTTTGCAATATAGTTGCAGGAGAGTCCAAAGGGCCTACATTTGCAACATTGTTGCACTCAAACCTAAAAGACTCATGAAAGCACGTATCCTTGCCTTGGCCCTCTTGGGTGGCGTATTGTTCACCGCATGTCGCCCCGAAGACGATGAAGCGGCTACCCCGCAGACCGAGAACGAACACATCCGCATGGTGGCCTCGTCCACCGAGTCGGCCTCGTTCACCTACATGAACGTGAAAGAAGAAAAGGCCGAGACCTTCAACGTTATGGAGAAAAACCCGTACCTGTACACGGTGACAGGTCGGTTTGCTTACTTGATTCACCGGGAAAAAGACCGCGTGGAAATTTTCGATTCAGGCATCGAAACCCACGGCGACCACATTCACATCAAGGGCACGCCCAAAATGGCGGCTTTGCAACTGACCGAAGGCAAACCCACGCATTTTTTCGGCCAAGGCGAAAAAGCCATTATTTTCAACGACGGCACGGGCAGCGTCACGATTGTGGATGAGGAGAAAATCCACGACGCAGGTTACCAGCCCACGATTGTGCGGGCGGCGGTGGCGCACCACGGCGCGGCGGTGCTGTTTCTGAACGGCACGCTTGCCGTCACTGACCGCCTGCCGGACTATGCAGGCTCCAATCCGGCTCTGCCCACCACAGTCCGGCTGGTTGATTTGCAAGGCAAAGAAGTAGCCAGCACCAACGTGAAAGTGGCGGGCATGCACGGCGAGGCGTTCAATGGAAAGTACGCGGCGTTCGGCTCCACGGATGGAGTGGTTTTGGTGGAGAGCTCTGGAAAGTCTGCGGTGGTGCCCAATCATCCGGATTTGGAAGCAAACAAACTGTGGTTGGGCAGTTTGGCCGGGCACGAGACACTTGAGCATTTCTACGGCTATTCGAGCCGCAAGGGCGGAGGCATTTACAAAGTTGATCCGGTGAAAAAAGAAATGACTCCATTGTTGAAAACCGACGTTCTCGGTGCGGTGAAACTGAGCCGGGATGGAAAAACGCTGGTGGTGTTGCTCAAAAACGGCACCATGCAGATTTACGATGCCCGCACAGGCAGCAAAAGTGCCGAACGCAGCGGTGTCATTCCAGATTACTCGAACACCGCCACGGGCGAAGGCGTAGTAACGCCGAGTTTCGACATCAGCAGTTTCGGCATCTACGTCAGCGACCCGCTGAACCAAAAAGTGACCTTGGTGAGCAGCCGAAATTTAGCTGAGGTAAAATCCATGCCGATGCCGAAAGTAGGCCGTGTGGTGCTGCTGGGAATGCTCTGAAACCGGCTCATGAACCCATGGCCAAACTACAAACAGCAAACCCGCGCCACAATGCGGGTTTGCTGTTTTCCAAATGCCTCAGGCGTTTTGGGCAAAATTCGCCCAAAACACTTCTACTGGCGTTACTGGCGCAAGCGTCCGCTTGCGCCTTTTGTCAGACCAGCATCCGCTGGTCGCGAGCCAAAGGCTCGCAAAAACCCTCACCGCGTCGAGGCGTATCTACTGCAAAGAACAAATCGAAAGCGTTTTGGGCGTTTTTTGCTCAAAACGTTTGTTGTTGTTTTCTGCTTTCGTTGTCATCATCTTTTGCAAACCTAACGGTTTGCGACCAGCGGACGCTGGTCAATTTTTGGGCACAAGCGGACGCTTGCGCCAGTGAGAGCGTCCGCTGGTCAAGCTTTCGGCATCATGTCTCGGCGTGATGCCAGTGGGAGGCGTTGCGTCGGCTGATTGTCAACCGGCGTTTTGGGCAAATTTTGCTCAAAACCGGAATTTCACTTTCAGGATGATATTCCGGCCGGTTTCATCGGCGAAGTAGCGGAAGCGATTCAGGTAGTCGCGGTAGCGGACGTTGCCGAGGTTCTGTGCCGACAAGCTCACGTCCGTCAGTTGCTTGCCGAGGCGAAACGAGAAACCCAAGTCGGCACCTACCAATGTGTACCCGGCAGGCGGCGGGGCGAAATCGCCGATGTAAACGGTGTAAACCACGCCCGTCTGCTCGAAAGAACGCGTGGAAACCGGCGGCAGGCGGCGTTGCTCGGCCACATTGAGGACGTTGACGGACAGAAAAACATCGGACAACTTGCCCCAGCGTTCTTTCTCGTAGCGGACGGAATTCTCAATCCGGTCGGTGGGGATGAAGGGCAGAAATTCCCGCCCCGTCTGGTTGGTGGCCCGCACAAGGGCCACCTTGCCTTGCCACGAAAAACCGGGCAGGAAATTGTACTTTGCCGTGGCATCCACTCCTTGGAAAACAGCATTGACCTGCGTGTACGTAAACGCCGGGAAGGCCCCGGCGATGGTCAGTTGCGGCAGCGAGTCGGGCTTCAGGTAAATGAATCCGTCCATGCGGTTGTAGTAGCCGCCCACTTCCAGTTCCCACTTGTCGCCGATGCGCCAGTTCAGGCTCGTTACGGCCTGGTACGACTGTTCGTTGGTTATCGTCGAGTCGCCTTTTTCGTAGGCGGCGGCTCCGTGGTGAATGCCGTCGCTGTACAGTTCGGCGGCGGTGGGCGGCCGCCAAGCCGAGCCGAGGTTGAGCCGCCACTCCACGTTTTGGCGCGGCTTGTAAACCGTCCCAACCGAACCGGAAAGGTTGTTGAACACAAATTCCGGCGAAAGCACGATGGCACTGTTGCCGCGCGGACGGCGGTAGATAGTCAGGTGCCGGTAGTCGTAGCGCAGCCCGGCCTCCACTTCCCACTGGTTTTTGGCCCAGCGTTCGATGGCAAAAACACCGATGCCGAAATTATTGAAGTTGGGCAAGAAAATACGCCGCCCGCCCACGTCGTTGCCTTGGTAAATGCTTGACAGCCCGATAGTTCCGGTGATGTTCCTATTAATCGGCTTGTGTTCCCACAGCACTTCGGCAGTGTTGGTGTACAGCCGGAAACTGGTGGACGGACGGGTGTTGGAGCCGCGAAACAAATCATATTCTTCGCGCAGGTTGTACTGGTAGCCGTAAACGGCCGTGAACTTGCCGAGGGGCGTATGGTAATAGGTCTGCGCTTTCAGCAGGCTGTGGGCAACGTCTTGGTTGGGCCGGTTGATTTGGTACGAAAACACCGAGGCCACCAACGGACGCGGCGACCGGATGGCGTTTTGCAAATCAGTCTGGTTGCCGATGTGCGCCCCGCTGAAGATGCCGATGTCGGTGGAAAAACGGCTGAAAAAAAGTGTGGCTCCGAACTTGTCCGTCTGATAACCCGCCGAAGCCGAGAAATTCCGTTCGCGAAACTGGGTGTTGGTGAGATAATAGTCCGGCGTGCGGGCTGTCCCGGCAATTTTGTACGTGCCTTGCAGCCGCCAGCCGAAGTTCTTCCATTTGTTCAGTCCGCCTTGCACCACGCCCGAAGCCGTGCCTTGCCGGTTGTTGCTGAAGCCGAGCAGATTCACCTCGCCGCTGATTGTACTTTCTTTTGGAAGCGGGTCAGGCTCCACCAGAATCACGCCGCCGATGGCATCGGCCCCGTAACGCACGCTGGCCGCCCCTTTGACCACCGTGAGACGCTTGGCTACGAACGGGTCTATTTCGGGGGCGTGTTCGCTGCCCCACTGCTGGCCCTCCTGCCGGATGCCGTTGTTCAGAATCAACACGCGGTTGCTGTGCAGGCCGTGGATGACGGGCTTTGAAATGCTGGAGCCGGTTTGCAGCGAGTTGAGGCCAGGCAGCACTTTCAGCATCTCGCCCAACGACGCGCCTTCGACACGCTGCAAGTCGGTGCCTTGCAGCGTTTGCTGTACTTGCAAGATGGTTTGGTTGTCTTGATTGCCCCGCACCGTCACCTCTTCCAAGGTTTCGGGGGTTTCTTCCAAGCCAAAATCCACGTTGCGCTGCGACTTGCCCAAGACGACTACCGTTGTGTCGGGATGGTGGCCTACAAACTGGCAAACCAATGTGTAGCGGCCGGGGCAAAGCTCTTCCAGCCGGTAGCGGCCGTTCTCGTCGGCAGTGGTGCCTTGCCGCAATTCGACTATGTACAGAACCGCACCGGGCAGCGGCTCACGCACAAGGTGGGTCACTTGCCCGGAAATGGAAAGCCGACAGTTTTCTTGTGCCATCGCCGAAAAAACCAAGCACATGGCAGCCAAAAGTGCCGTCAATCTCCCTAAAAGTATCCCTTTTCCGTTCAAAATGGTAGGTTCTCAACTTCCCGCAAACCACAAAATTATCATTCCTGCAACAAGGTTGCAAGTCATAATACAAAGTCGTTAGTGGTCAG
>JALOMD010000323.1 GCA_025455595.1 Cytophagales bacterium
AGTCGGTTGGTTTTGGACGGTTTCACCGACAGGCTGCCGACCAAGGGACCGGAAGGTGAGCGGAGGCGCATTTCTATCTTTCCGTGTACTTGCGACGCTACCGCATAGGTGATCCTGGCAAGGGATGTCAGGTCAATGCCCCGGAAACAGATGTACGAGCCAGATGCGGTGAATTTCACCAACGCGTTGTTGAACTTGGCCACTTGGCTGTAGTCGTCGCACGTGACGGCTTTCAGGCGGGCACTTCGCAGAGGCACGTAGGTGGCGGCCTGCTGGCTTTTGATGGTGTTCTGTCCTTTATGTCCCTTGTCACGATAGCGCACGCCCAGAAGGTAAACGCCGCCGCTGGTGTCTTTTGGCACAAACGCACCTTTCACAGGCATCCTGTTTTTGACATCTTCACCCAAGGTAAAAATGTATTTCACTATTTCGGCGGCCTCTTCCTGTTTCAACTGCGGATGAGCGGACATGGCCACTTCACCCCACGCACCGTTCCCGCCGTTGATTATCTTGGCGGCCAAAGTCGGCACCATTTTTTCATCCGATTTGTACCGTGCCGCGATTTTCTCGTAGCTCGGCCCGACGGATGCCGTCTGCGGGTGATGACAGGCGCGGCAGTCGCTTTTGTTGATCAGTTCCAGTCCCGGATGAAAATACGCGCGTTGCGCGTTCTGTTGGCTCTGTGCCAGAAAGGTCAAGTCGCTGCCCATGTCCAGGTAGTCAACCGTCACCAAAACGTCAGCGGGGGAAATGGTGCCTGCCGCCAAACTACCGTCTTCCCGGTCGGTGACTACCGCTTGGTATTGTATGGTTTTGCGCGGCCAGTAAAACGACTGGTTGCCCGTTATTTTCACAGTGGCTTGGGGCTTTGCGTTGCCTACTTCGACGGTGATAGTAGAAGTTGCGCTTTGCCTATGGTTGTCTGTTGCCGTAAGGCTAATCGTGTAAGTGCCCGGTTTTGCGAACACATACTGAGCTGACGGGCCTGCTTTCTTAGCACTTCCGGCCAGCGAACTCTTCCACTGGTAGGTCAGTTTGTCCTCCTTGTCGTAATCAAAGGATTTGCGGGCCGACAGGCTGACGGTGAGGGGTGCCGCACCCACGGTGTTGGCAGCCGTTATGACGGCTACGGGCGGACGGTTGTCGGGATTGTACTCGACTCGCGACAATCTGGCGTTTTTGTTCTGTGCAAACCAGAAAGTGCCGTATTCCAGCACGTACAACGCACCGTCGGGGCCGAACGCCAAGTCAATCGGATGGTCAAACGTGGCGGAGGGCATGAACCGTTCGATGTCGGTGAGTTTGCCCGTCTCGTCCATCGTCACCACGTTGATCCAGTCCCGCATCCATTCGGCAATGAAAAGCTTCCCGTTGAAATAAGCGGGCAGTCTGCGTGTCGTCTTCGCCCAAGCAGGCGTGTTGCGGTACGAATCGCTGTAAAAAACAGGCCCGGCGATGGGCGATTTTCCTCCGGTGCCCAGATGCTTGAACAACTTGGACTCGTCATAGGAATACCAGATGAAAGCCCCTTGCGCGGGCGGCAGATTGCGGGAACCCGTATTGTTCCTCGACTCGTTCACCGGTGCTTTCGGATCAAAGAAGGAGCCGATTTTATTCGTTTCAAAATCATAGTCGGCATAAGGCTGGTTGTCGCCGGCAAAATAAGGCCAGCCGAAAAAGCCCGGTGTCTTCGCTTGGTGGAACTCGTCGTAACTGATGGGGCCACGGGCGGGATTGTACTCGGTGTTCTGTCCCACGTCGCCCCAATACAGATAACCCGTTTTCTGATCCAATGCTATCCGGTAGGGATTGCGGCAACCCATCGCGTATATTTCAGGCTTCCCGCCCGAACCATCTTTCGGAAACAAATTCCCTTCGGGAATAGAGTACATGCCGTTGCTTTCAGGTTTGATGCGCAAGATTTTGCCCCTGAAGTCGTTGGTGTTGGCGGCAGTCCGCTGGGCATCCCAGTATTCGCGGCCGGGTCGTTCGTCAATGGAATTGTAATAGCCGGGGTTGTGCGGATTCGTGTTGTCGCCCACGGCGATGTAAAGCGTTCCGTCGGGGCCGAACGCCAGCGAACCGGCCGAATGGCAGCATTCTTCGCGCTGCACGGGTATTTCCAGCAGGATTTGCTCGGAAGCGAGGTTCAACTCGCCTGCCTCCATTTTGAAGCGCGACACCCGCTGTATGGGTTTGCTGCCCGTGGGCGAATAATACAGGTAAACCCAGCGGGAATCGGCGAAGTCGGGGGCAAGGGTCAATCCCAAAAGCCCGTCTTCAACCCCGTGAAAAACCGGAATAGCGGCCAACCGCCTGACTTGGTTCTTTGCGTTTTCAAACAGTTTTACCGCGCCTTTCCGTTCGATGAACAGCACGTCCCCTTCCGGAAGGACGGCCAACTCCATCGGCTCATCCAGGTTCGTCGCCAGTTCGGTTTTCTGTAGGCGCGTGTTTTCAAATGTAGGTTTTTGGGCCGCTGCACTTGCCAGTGCAAACAGAAACATTGTCACTAATAGAAATTTTCTATTACTAATCTGCATATATATCTGAAGCAAAAACACGAAAGAAATCATATCACTTACGGATTCAATTGTTTTGCAGTCTTTTCAAGCATTCGGACAAGAGAAACCGGACAATTCTGATTGCATATCCCGAACAGTGGTTTTCATAAAAAGCGTTTTAAGAAAAAAAAGCCCGAAACGCCCGATTGCCCTTTTTGCTCTCTCGGATTTGCAACCCGAAAGCCCTCTGTTACGAATAGCTTATTCAGGTCTTGACTTTACCTTGAACATGTACCTTCAAGAGGTTGTCTAAAGTTTCACGCAGGCTTAGAATAGTATAGACTTTCACTTCGGAATAGTGCCATTCAGCGAACCTCCGACTGTCCGTTTTGAGCATTCCCGCCGATTGCGGGATTTATCAATTTTTGCCCAAAACGCTGCCGTGAAACAAAACTTCAGACAACCTCTAAAAGAATAGAGTTACTTTCCGTTGATAATCAGGCAGTTATAAACAAAGTGTCAGCCGCTCGCCTCTGGCGAGTGGCAACTGTCATCCGGCCTCTGGCCGGGAAAAGCGCAATCGGAAAGAGCATCAACCGAATCACAGGCCTTTGATTGTCAAGTGTTTCAAATCCCAAACACCTGTCGGCCAGAGGCCGACCGACAGAACTTCGTCTGTCGGACAGTTGCCACTCGCTAAAAGCGAGCGGCTGTTGTTATTTTTATAATAGTCTGATTATCAACTGAAAGTAACTCTAATAAACAAAGACTGTCAGAAAGTCTGGACAGCCTTTGCGCAAATTACCCCTAAATATTGACGCAACCAACGAAACGATGATTCCAGCCGATTGTGTCAAATGCAAGTGACGTTAGTCTTCTCAACTTCCACGCTTGAAGCATCCGTCTGTCATAATGGGTGTTGCCGGAAGAAATCGTCAAAAATGCCCAAAACAGTCTCAGAGGTTGTTTGAAATTCGGTTTGCCAAATGTGTCCCGACCTGTCGGGACGCGAGCCTTTAATCTCTGGCGAGCCTGTGATACCAAAATAAAAGACTGACTGCGTGTTTGAAGAGTCACAAGTTGCTGGTTACAGCCAATTCAGCATTCGGTATTACGCATTCGATATTCAAAATTGGCATGATTCCCTGTCTGCTAACAGGCAGGCAGGTCAGACGCACAGCGTCCGACCTGCGTCAAAAAGCATTTTGGGCAATTTTTGTCCAGAGCGCAACCCACAAACCGAGTTTTAAACAACCTCTGAAGTCAAGACCTTATCTGACGATTACCATTTTCTTGACAGTCACTTGGTTGCCTGATCGGATGCGCACCACATACACGCCCGGCTTCCAGCCGCTGGCATCCACCGATACAGAGCCGCCTTTGGCTGTCGAAGTGTGAACCAAACTCCCTGCCAATGAAACAACCGTTATCCTGGCTTCTTCCGCATCTGTGTTGATGTTGAAAACACCATGGGCCGGATTCGGGTAAAGCTCGACAAGTGCCGTATTTTGTTCTGCGGATATCCTGCCCGACACAGTGGCACCCGGTGTGCTCGGAACAGTGATGCAGTCAATGTTGTAGGCGCCCCCGTTGTTGTCGAAATCCTTTTGGAACTTGATCGTGTTGTTGCCTGCGTTCAGGGTCAAGGCAACCGTCAAACTTTGCCACGTGGTCCAGTTCTGGTTGCTTGCAAGATTCACGGTCGTCACTTTGGTTCCGTTCACATAGACAGAGCTTGGATAACCCGGCCCTGCGGCATTGCCGTATCGCAACACCACGTTGTAGCTGCCGACAGTGGCGACATTCACGTTGAATTGCACCGAGGCACCGTTCGTCGTGAAGCCGGTGACATAAGCCGTTCCCGAGTAGTTGGCATAAGTGGCGGAAGTTGCGACACCGCCAGCCAGCGTGGCACTTTCCGCTTCATACTTGGTGCTGTTTCCGCCACCGGAAGCGGCGGAAGTGGTCACGCTCAAGACGTTGCTCTGAGCCGAGTTGTTGCCCGCCGCGTCGCGTGCCCGCACCGTCATGCTGTAGGTGGTCGCGGCCAACAAACCGGTCACGCTGTAGCTTGTGCTCGTCGTGGTACCCAGCGAGGTGCCGTTCCTGAATACCTCGTAGGCCGTCACGCCCACGTTGTCTGTTGACGCGTTCCAGTTCAGGGTAAAGCTTGTCTGGCTGACATTGCTTGAAGTCAGGTTCGCAGGCACGCTTGGGGCTTGGGTGTCGGCGGTGCTGCCGGTTCCGAAGCTCATCTCCGATAGTTGTATGATGCCGCCGCTGCCATTGGCGGTAATGTTCAACCGGTAGTAAGCGTATGCGGTGCTGTTGGTAAAGTTGTACACTTTTGCTTGGTTACGGGCAGTCCAGCTTTGGCCGCTCTGTGTGTGCAACGTTGTCCAACTGCTGCCGTTGTTAGAACCTTGCAATGTCCAGTCTTTCGGATCACGCTCCGGAAAGTCATTGCC
>JALOMD010000324.1 GCA_025455595.1 Cytophagales bacterium
ACTGCGCTGTGCAGCCGCCGCTTGTTGATACGATTTTTTGGATGCGTTTTTCATTTGGGTCTTGTGATGTTATTTGAACATAAAACATGATGAGGATTACGTACCTGAAACTTGTCAACAGACTGATGATCAGCGTCTTTTCTCAAGACCAAATACGCAAGACCCATGGCTTATCAGTATAAATTTCATAGGCTTCAATTGTCCTTCGACTCCTCAAATTCTGCTCCCTTCCTTCGGAGGGGCTGGGGGAGGCCAAAAAAAAAGACCTTTCTGCGGTGAGAAAGGTCTTCTATAGCTACAAGGGGCCTTTCTCACCTACTTGTGTAGGAAAGCAGCACCACCAGAATGATGTCACGATTGAGTGTTTTCACTTATATAAGTGTCTTAAAAACGTCGCTAATTTGGAGACTATATTCGGTTTCTCCAAGCGAAAAACCATATTATTTTAGTTTGTCTGCCAATCGCCGCATTTTATTCGTTGTTTGGCGCGTTTTGGTCGCCGACAGGTGGGGAAATGAGCAGACAGGCCAAAATGTTTTGGAATAGTTCGCTCGGAAACCTGCCAAGTGTGTAATGATTCGCCCGAACAACACGAAAAACTGGTAGTCCGCCTTTGGAAGAACAAGGCAAATACCTCGGTCTATTCCAAAAATGAAAGGATTTTACGTAAAAGTACCTCAAACACAAATTGAGGTTTCAAAAAAGCATTAAAAAAATCCTATTTTTATTACAGAGGTTGTTTAAACTGGAAACCTACATTTTTCGTCCGGTGGGTAGCAACGAGATTTGCGGCATACAGGTTTGACTGTCAGTCATTATCAGCACGCCCCGGACTGTCCAAGCGGCACTCAGCCTCACGTCAAATGACAATGCGCAACACCGAAGCATGAACGTATTGCCCGCGTTCCGCATTCGGCTATTCATTTGTCTGAGACTGAGTGTTGCACGGATGATTCGGCCAAACACCGTTTCAAAAATGCGGAAACATTTTTTTGCAGCAGGCCTGTTGTGTCTGCTTGTATTGACGGCGAAAGCACAAAGCGAAGCGGCTGGCTCGGCCGTTGATTCGCTGCCCGCCCAAAATTACGAATCCATGTCGCTTGAGGAATTGCTTAAACTCAAGGCTTCCGGCACCATCCTGTCCAGCGAACTCGAAAAACTGCTCAACTCCCTGATTGGCGTGGCCTCGCAAAAGGCGCAATCCACGCGCAAGTCGCCCAGCATTGTCTCACTGATTACCGAAGAGGAAATCGCCGCGTCTGGTGCGCGGGATTTGACCGATGTGCTACGGCTGGTGCCGGGCTTCCAGTTTGCGGTGGACGTGCAAAACACCGTGGGACTGGGCATACGCGGCAACTGGGCACACGAAGGCAAAGTGCTGCTGCTGCTCGACGGACAGGAGATGAACGAGACGATGTACGGCACGCTGCAATTCGGCAACCACTTCGACGTGAGCCAAATCAAACGCATCGAAATCATTCGCGGGCCAGGCTCGGCGGTCTATGGCGGGTTTGCGGGCTACGCGGTGATTAGCATCATCACCAAATCGGCCGAGGACATCAACGGCTTCCGCGTCACGGGTACGTACGGCGCGATGCAAAATGCCTACGCCCGGCGCAATTTGAGCTTTTCGGCGGGCAAGAAATTCGGCGATTGGGGCGTAAGTCTGTCGGTTTTTGCCGGACAAGGCCAGCGCAGCGACCAAATGTATCGCGGTTTCGGCGGCGGAATTTCCCGCATTGACACGGTTTTCAATGGCGAAGAAATCGCGCGGATTGATACTGCTTACGCATCGCCCGACTTCAACATGAAAGGCAATTCGCAGCTCAACCCGACGAATGTAAATCTGGGCGTAACTTATAAAAACTGGAGCTTCCGGGGCATTTACGACGACTACCGGACCACCACCCGCGACGGCTACGGCACCACGCTTACCCGCCTGTATCCCAGCGATTTCCGCTCTTGGTTCGGCGAACTTAAATACAACTGGAAAATCAGCGAAAAACTGACCATCACGCCCCGCTTCAATTTCAAGCGACAGTTGCCGTG
This sequence comes from Cytophagales bacterium, assembly GCA_025455595.1. Classification (GTDB taxonomy): domain Bacteria; phylum Bacteroidota; class Bacteroidia; order Cytophagales; family 172606-1; genus Xanthocytophaga. The sequence goes on from JALOMD010000324.1 coordinate 2,050, forward strand.
GCAATACATCGGCGATTCGGAAGAATATCTGCCGTACCACAAGCAAGCCGACCGCATCCGGGGCAACGTGACGGTAAATTATGATTTGTCGCGGCGCGTGAATGTGGTGGCGGGCGGCGAGTTTTTCAACGACCGGGCAGTGAATCTCGGTCAGTTTGGCGACACTTTGTTTTACAACGGAACGAGAAACGTCAGTTTCAACAACCGAGCCTTGTTTGCGCAGACGCTGTTCAAACTGCCCATTGCGCATTTTACCATCGGTGCCCGCTACGATTACAACGATGCGTTCGGCTCAGCCTTTGTGCCAAGACTGGGCATCACGCGCAAGTTTGATAAACTGCACTTTAAATTGTTGTATTCCAACTCGTTCCGTGCACCGTCCATCGAAAACATTCAACTCAGCGAAAACAATCGCATTTTACCCGAACGCAACCGCGTACTGGAAATGGAAATCGGCTACCAGATTGGCAAAAATTCAATTCTGACCGCCAACCTTTTCGATGTTCATACGAAAGACCCGATTGTTTATAACTTCACCGATGGCGAAACCTACCAAAACTTCCCAAACACGGGCAGCAGCGGCGCGGAAATGGAATACCGTTTCAAGCAAAAATGGGGTTTTTTCACACTGACATACGCCTTCTACACTACCGCCTGGCAACGCGAACGGGTTTCATTGTACAGCGTACCGGGCCGCACCGATGTGTTGCTGGCCTTTCCGGCGCACCAGTTGGGCTTTAACGGCAACGTACACGTGGGTTCTGGTTGGCACCTGAATCTGTCGGGTTCGCTGTTGAGCAGCCGCTACGGTTACAACGCTCCTGACCAAGCGGAAAAATTTGCTCCCACGGCCCTTGTCAACGCCTTTTTCCGCAAGCAGGATTTGTGGACGAAAGGCTTGGAGGCGGGCATTGGCGCGTATGATTTGCTGAACCAACGATTTGCATTTATCCAACCTTACAACGGCGGCCACGCGCCGCTGCCCGGCCCGTCGCGTGAGTTTGTGTTGCGCGTCTCTTACGCAATCAGCCCGTGGCAGTGACGGACTAAGCGTTTTGGGCAAAAATTGTCTTGAATCGTGGATTCACACGGATTTCACAGATACACGGATAAACTGTAAATCCGCCGCGTTTGTCTCAAAGTAGCTATCCGTGTAATCCGCGTCGTCTGTGCGAATCCACGATTCAAGACAGAATCGTTTTGAGCAAAAACGCCCAAAACGGTCACATAGAAAACATCAATCGAATTCAGTACAACTCAATCATTTGGCCTAACATTGTCTCATATTTTGTCATGAAAAAGTATTTTTTTGTTTGTCTGGCTATCTTTTGGCTTGTTGCTGTGGGCACGACCTCGGCGCAGGAAATTGATGCCAAAGTCACGTCCATCTTTTTGTACAATTTCACCAAGTACATCAAGTGGCCCGTCGCCACCGAAAGCGGCGATTTTATCATCGGCATCGTGGGCGAATCGCCGGTGGAGGCGGAATTGCAGAAGCTGACCACCAAGGTGAAGGTGGGCGGCACAAGGAACATCGTACTCAGGAAAGTGCCCGGCGACAACGCGGCGGCCATGCAGGGATGCCACATTTTGTACGTTGCCAAGAAAGTAAACAAAAACCTGAAAGACATCAGCGCGGCGTTGGGTACGGCTCCGGTGCTGCTGGTGACCGAAGGCATGGGCCTTGCCAACAAAGGCAGCGTCATCAGCCTTTACATTGACGAAGAAAGCGACAAATTGAAGGTGGAACTGAGCAAAAAAGCGTTGGAAAAGAGCCAGTTGCGTGCCTCTTCCGATCTGCTGGCGTTGGCGGTGGTGTTGTAGAAAAAGTCGTCGGTAGTCAGTGGCCAGTCGTCAGTGACGATGCTGCGAATGAGTGCAATCTTGTCGTGCAAATTATATAGACAGAAAGGCGTTTTGGGCAAAATTTGCCCAAAACGCCTTTTTGTTCCGAAAGTCCTGAACAAACAGTAAAGGCGAAGTGTACGTATCCCTCCACTTGCCACTAACGACTTACGACTTTTAAAAATACAAGTACAGCGAAACCGAATGCGCCCCCAAGCGGTTCAGGGTTCGGCTGTAGATGTTGTTTTCCTTGACGAGCAAATTGCTGAGGCCGTGCGAAAACCGTAGCTCGGGTGAGAACTTGAAGTACGGATAAAACAGGTCGAAGCCGAAGCCATACTCCACGCTTACGTCCCAGTTGCGGGTGCGCAACGAGTTGAGTCCACGGCTCTTGATGTTCGAGCCGACCTCAACCCCCGGCTTGATGCCGCCCAGCATGTACATGCGCACATTGCCGCGCCGCACCGACTTGTACCGGGCCAACATGGACAATTCGATGAACCCCGACTCCACCGACTGGTTGCGGACGGCACCTGACGTGGAAATGTACTGCACGGGCCGCTCGTAATACGCGAATGCGGGCACCAAACACACATCAAACTGTGGGTCAAGGCCGTAGGCAACGATGAAGCCAAGCCCGTATCCCACGCCCCACCCGGTATTGGCCGCCGCCATCGTGTCAAGCCCGTTCACAAAATTGTCGGAATAGCGTCGGTTCAGGGTGCTGGTGTGCCCGGCAATGAAAAAGCCGTAGTGGATGGTTTTGTCGTCATAGTCGGCCAGGTGCAGGCTGTAGAGACTTTGGCGTTTGGTGTTTTGGGCCTGCCCCGGCAAAGCCGCCAAGCAACCCGCCGCCAGCAAAATCCCCAAAAGCACCTTTTTTATCATCTGTATTCTGCTCATGCAATAGTTTGGTGTCAGTCGCAAGCGGTGAGTGGTAAGTTGCAGGTAAGGAATCAAGCAAGACACCCACACTCATCACTTACGACTTACCACTCACCACTTATTTCTTGCCCGTGTAAATGGAACAAATGCCGAATGTAAGCGGCACTGCCCGCGTGGACGCAAACCCGGCCC
>JALOMD010000325.1 GCA_025455595.1 Cytophagales bacterium
CCGTAGTCGGGCAAAACACCGTTGATACGTAGGGCGATGGGCGTGCCGTCAGGCTCGGTCAGGGAGTGGCCGAGCGGCAATTCGCGGATGGCGGCTACCAGCGGCGCATCAGGACAAACGGCTCCGTTTACAAGCAGATTGTCGCCTTCCCATTCGCACTTGTACTTGCCGGACAAGTACGAGGTTGTGGCGTATCCGACGGCCGCTTGTAAGAAATGTTGCCATTTTTCAGCAATGGTCACAATTCCAAGCCGCATTTGGGCAACCGGCCGGGTAAAAGTCAGCGGCAGCAATGCCTCCAAAACGGGCGTTTCGTCAAAAAGGACGCAATTCATGGCACAAAAATACGCGAAGCAAACAGGTTTTGCGGAAAAAATTTTTGTATTTTTTCAATTTTCAATTGTCTTTTTTGAAAAAACATGGTTTTAGGCCTTTTTGATCAAAAAGGAGTGTTTTTACTCAAATTGCGTTCGATTTTTATGTGGATACGGCGCAAAAAGACGTGTTTTCCAGATTTGGGGTCAAAGGCAAGCACACCTTGCGCAAAATCATGTTTTGCACTGCCTCAATTCGCCTTCGGGCACTATATAACTGCTTATTTTTCAGGCAAATCTGTGGCATGGTTTTTACTAATTTTTGATAACATTCGCAGGCAATAAAACGTTATAGTTTGAACATTTTGGTTGGGTGCGGGGCTTTACCTTTACGGAAAAATCACAGAAGGTTAAACGGAGAGTACTATGGAAATGACACTTGATTACGTATCAGTCTGCATATTTTGCATGATGTGTGTGGTGGGGATGGTTTGGCACGTGCTGGCCAGCAAGCAGCAATCGTCCGGCTCAGACAACAACGGTGATTCTGGCGGTGGCGGCGGCATTCCGTCGGGCTTTGTGTTCCCGCCCTTCGACCCGCCCAGCGGCCACGGCCTCAGCCTTGACGACTGGTTGGTGGATCGGATGCCGAAAGAGAGCGAGGAGAATGCGCCGGTTCGGGCGTTTGAACTGACGGAAAACTGATCAGAGGTCAGAGAGCCTTCTGTCTATAGCTTACATGTTTTTGAAACCCTGCTTGGCAATCCCGGCGGGGTTTTGTTTTTTATGCGGCCGAGCAAAAACCGAGGTGCCTTTGCAACCTGAATCGGTTTAAGTGCCAAGTCGTTAGTAGTTAGTCTTTAATCTCATCACAGGACAAAAGATAAAAGAAGCAAGAGAAAAGAGGGTTTGCCCGGCTTGAATCACTCTTTTTTCTTTTCTCCAGTAGTATGGTTTTTAGTAAAGCCGCAGATTTAAATAAATGAAAATCAAGTACTTGCGAGAATTTCGGCACGCCGAAAATAGCATAAACCAATTTCTGGCAGGCACTTGTACCAGACGGCTTTCCTACCCGGCGTTTTAGGCAAAATTTGTCCAAAACGCACGTTTCTCTCAAGAATGAACAGGCGTGTTCGGAAAAATAGGCATGGCATCCCGACAGGTCGGGACAGGTCGTTCCCAAGACATGCCATGAAAAACGTGCGTTTCAAGCAAAAATTGATAAGTCCCACAGCAGGCGAAAATCGCCCAAAACGCCATTCTGAATTCTAAATTAAATTCGTACTTCGTCCCTCGTAAATCGTACTTCAAAATATGCTTCTCCGCATTGTTCGCATGACCTTCCGCCCCGGCGAAACCGAAGCGTTTCAAGCAATTTTTCGCCAATCGCAACCCTTGATTCGGGCATTTCCCGGATGCCAGCATGTAGAGTTGCTCCGCGACATAGACGACCCTTGCGTGTTCAGCACCCTGAGCCGCTGGGACAACGCCGAGGCATTGGAAAACTACCGCCAGTCAGACCTGTTTCGCCGCACGTGGGCACAAACTAAGGTTCTTTTTGCCGACCGTCCGCAGGCATTTTCGATGGAGCGGGTTTGATAATTATTTGGCTATTAGCTATTAGCTGTTAGCCATTGGCTTTTAGCTTTTTGTGGGTTTGGTATAGATACTCAGCCGTCAAACAATCGAATCAGGTTATTTACCGATGTTACGCAAGGGTTCAGGAATCACTGTAGAAAAAGCGCTTTTCAGAAGATACAAAAGGCGTTTTGGGCATTTTTTGCCCGAAACACTGCGTAATACCAATTTGGAAGTGGAAATGCGGATTTCGGAATTGGAAATATGCTGATAATCAGTTGATTGCATAGCAAAAAGTACGCACTTAGCCTTTAAAATTGGTATAACATCAGTTTTCAAGCCAAAAAATGAAAGTCAACAGCTAAGCTAATGGCTAACAGCTAATGGCTAATGGCTAACAGCCCACAGCTAATCCCCAAAATCAAGCCGGTAAATGTCGTCGTATTCGCCGAAGACATCCTGTATGCGCACCTCCAGGTCTTTGATGGTTCCTTCCTTCAGGTCAAACACCCATCCGTGTACCCGTACGTTGGCATCGGCGTGCCAAGCCTTTTGAATGATGGAGGTTTTGTGGAGATTGTACACCTGTTCAAGTACGTTCAGTTCCACCAGCCGCTTGAAACGGTCGTCATCGTTGCGGATTTTGTCGAGTTCGGCTTTGTGCAGGCGGTACACGTCTTTGATGTTGCGCAGCCATTTGTCAATCAAGCCGTGGTGGGCGTGTTGCATGGCCGCCTTCACGCCGCCGCAGCCGTAGTGCCCGCACACAATGATGTGTTCCACGCGCAGCACTTCCACGGCGTACTGCAGCACCGACATGAAATTCAGGTCGGTGTTGACCACCAAGTTAGCCACGTTGCGATGGATGAACATTTCGCCCGGCTCCGACCCGGTGATTTCGTTCGGATGCACGCGGCTGTCCGAACAGCCGATGAACAGGAACTTGGGCTGCTGGCCTTTGGCGAGGTTGTGAAAATACTCCGGATCAAGGCTGAGGCGTTCGGCCACCCACTGTTTGTTGTTTTCGAGGAGTTGCTTGTAGCTGGAATTGTATTGTGACGCGGGTGCGGCAGGAGCCGTGGGCCGGGCAAGGGGTTTTTCGGTCGGACGGTTCAAAAAGTTCAAGGTGATGTTTTTGGCCGCTGCCGTAGGCTTGAAGTCGTTGATGACATCCAGCACGTCGTGGTCAATAAACGCCGAATGCGTGCCGTCAATGTCCACCACGCTGTTTTCGGGGAGGTTGTCCAGTATCTTGGCAATGCTGGCCTTGTTCAGAAACGACACGTGTTCGCTCAAGTCAATGCGGATGTACTCGTTCTCCTGGTTTGCCTGCCGTGACAACGAATACGAGGTGCGGAGGTTTTCGCGCAGGATAAAAAACAGCCCCACCACCATGCCGATGCCGATGCCCACCAGCAAGTCGGTGAGCAGCACGGCAACAATGGTGGCCGCAAACGGGACGAACTGCGGCCAGCCCCACTGGTACATTTCCTTGAAAACACTCCACTGCGCCAGTTTGTAGCCCGTCAAGAGCAAAATAGCAGCCAGCGAGGCCAGTGGAATCAGGTTCATGAACCGGGCAAAAAACAACACACTGCACAACAGCAGCACGCCGTGTATCAAGGCAGACAACTTGCTTTTGGCTCCCGACTGGAGGTTGACCGAACTGCGCACCACCACCGACGTAACCGGGATGCCGCCAATCAGCCCGGCCACGAGGTTGCCTACGCCTTGGGCTTTCAACTCGCGGTTGGCCGGGGTGCGCCGCCGCAGCGGGTCAAGCTTGTCGGTTGCCTCAATGTTGAGCAGCGTTTCGAGGCTGGCTACAATGGCGATGGTGACGGCCGTGGCATAGACGCGGGCATCGTTCCAATGCGAAAAATCAGGGAATACCGCCAGCCGGGTCAAGTCGTCCCAACCGCCGATGACGGGCAGGCTCACCAGATGGATTTGTTGCAGGGCTAATTTCGGAAAAAACGCCCCAAACGCTTGGTTGAGCAGCACGCCGGCAATTACCGCCACCAAGGAGGCCGGCAAAAGCCGCAAGGCGGCACTGCGCCGGGCCAGCTTGTCCCAAGCGAACAGAATCACAAACGCCACCATCGAAACCAGCACCGCGCCCCACTCCGGGTCGCCGATGGCATTGGCGATTTCGGTGAAAGTGTTTTCGCCGTCCAACTGGAAGAACTCGAACTCGCCTTCGGCATCCCGGTCGTCGCCGAGGGCATGGGGGATTTGCTTGAGAATCAGGGTGAGGCCGATGGCCGCCAACATGCCGCGAATGACAGCCGTGGGAAAAAACCGACTGATGATGCCCGCACGGGCAAACCCAAGGATGATTTGCAGCAGGCCGGCCAGTACAACGGCCAGCAGAAACACATCGAAACGATTGTCCAACCGTTCGATGCCGGCCAGCACAATGACCGTCAGCCCGGCGGCGGGGCCGCTCACACTCAACGCCGATCCGCTCAAGTAGCCCACCACAAGCCCGCCGACAATGCCCGACACGATGCCGGAAAACAGCGGTGCCCCGGATGCCAACGCAATGCCGAGGCACAAGGGCAACGCGACAAGGAAAACGACTACGCCCGAACGGAAATCGTCGCGAAAATGAGCGAACAGGGTAGGATGCGAATGTTTTTTCTTTGACATACTGCTTTTGAGGCTGCTTCGAGTTGTACGCCAAAGATAACGAAATCCGTAAGACAGTTCAGAGGTCAGAGGTCAGAAGTCAGAGTTCAGAAGGCGTAGGGCGTTTTGGGCAATTTTTGCCCAAAACGCATTGATTGAGTCTCTAACCTCACTCTTCTGACCTCTGAACTCTGACTTCTGACCTATTTACGCCCGATGGCCTCCAAGCGAATGCTGACGGCTTGGCGGTGGGCAGCCAGTTGTTCGGCAGCGGCCATTTGTTCCACCACGGGGCCTACGTGCCGCAGTCCGTCGGGCGTTATTTGCTGGAAGGTGATTTTCTTGACGAAACTGTCCACCGAAACGCCGCTGTAGGCGCGGGCGTAGCCGTTGGTAGGCAGCGTGTGGCGGCTTCGGGCGTGTAGTGTCCCAAAAACACCGATCCGGCGTTCGTCACCTGCGCGGCCAGCGTTTCGGCATGGTCGGTTGCCAGAATCAGGTGCTCGGCGGCGTAGGCGTTGAGCAGTTCGACGGCTTCGGCTTCGGTTTTCACCAGCACGGCTTTGCTGTGGCGCAGCGTTTGGGCGGCCATTTCGTGGCGCGGCAGTTGCGGCAGTTGCCGATTAATTTCAACCAAAGTGTCTTGAATGAGTTTTTCGCTTGTGGAAACGAGCAGCACGTGGCTGTCGGTGCCGTGTTCGGCCTGCGACAGCAAATCGGCGGCCACGAAAGCCGGACGGGCCGTGTCGTCGGCATACACGGCCACCTCCGACGGCCCGGCGGGCATGTCAATCGCTACGCCGTCTTGCGCCACCAATTGCTTGGCGGCGGTGACATACTGGTTGCCGGGGCCGAAAATCTTATAGACTTTGGGCACGGTTTCGGTGCCGTAAGCCATGGCCGCAACCGCCTGTGCGCCACCCACTTTTACGATTTTCGGCACGCCTACCAGCCGGGCCGCGTACAAAATGGCCGGGTGTACCTTGCCTTCGCGGTTGGCGGGCGTGCAAAGCACCACTTCGCGGCAACCGGCTATCTGGGCGGGTACGCCGAGCATCAACACGGTGGAAAACAGCGGCGCGGTGCCGCCCGGAATGTACAGCCCCACGCGGTCAATCGGCACGCTTTTGCGCCAACACATCACGCCTGGCATGGTTTCGACGGGCTGCGGCGGCTGCAACTGGGTTTCGTGGAACGTGCGGATGTTGCGGTGGGCGTCTTGGATGGCAGCTTTTAAATCATCGGTCAGCAACGTTTCGGCTTCGGCAATTTCGGCTTCGCTGGCTAACAAATCGTCCAATTCCACCCGGTCGAACTGGGCGGTGAGACGGCGCAGGGCGGCATCGCCTTCGGTTCGCACTTGGGCCAGAATCGGCTCCACACGTTGCCGGATGTCGGCGTTGTCGGCCACGGGACGGGCGATGAGTTCGGGCCAGGTTGATTTGGCGGGGAAAAGTATGGTTTGCATTTTAATTCAGAATTATGAATTAAGAATTCAGAATTGGGAGCAGCGTTTTGGGCATTTTTTGCTTAAAACGGCGCGTGCCGTGGCATGACTGAGGCGGAATGAATCGTGGGCGTAGTCCGCGTCATCCCGACAAGTCGGGACAGGTTGCCACGGCTATGTTTCCGTGCCGAACCGAAACCGTTTTGGATAATTTGGTCGTGTCTGAAACGTGTGGATGGTATTCGGTAACCGACTGATAATCAATTTATTGAAGGAAGTCATCAACATCTTTCAGACACAACCGATAATTTTTACTTAAAACGTCTGTCTGAACTGTGATTTTACAGTGATTTTTATGATTGCCATGATGCCAACGATTGACAAGATTTTTCAATCATGGTAATCTTCCAATCCTACGAATCAAGGTTCAGACAAACAGGCGTTTTAGGCAAAAAATGCCCAAAACGCCCCAACGTTAAACGGCAAACGCAAAACGATAAACGCGGCTCAGATTTGCCACGATTTGGGCAGCGGATTCACGGCCAAGAAACCGTAGCAAGGTGGATAGCCGTGGATGAAACCGAGCATGGCGTTCACTTCGTCTTCCAGTTCCACGTAGTAGTCGGGGTGGATTTTGGCTACTTTGCCCATGACGGTTTTGGCTTTTTTCACTACGTACTCGGCGAAGTTCTCGGCCCGGTTGGCTTTCTTGTCCAGCAGTTTCTTTTGTTTTCGGAACGGCTCGTTGACTAACGCCAGCGACAGCAGCACTTCGCCCATTTTGTCCTTGGTCACCTTTTCGTGGCGGGTGATGCGGCCGCTGCAGTCGCGCATGGCCATCATGAGCCAGCCGGGCGTGTCGTAGTGCGGGTAGGCAGCCATTTCGCGGACGTATTCCAGCAGTTCGTTGCGGCGGTCGAGTGTGTCGTTGGCATCGCCGAGCAACTGGTGCTCCAGTTTCTCAACCAGCAGTTCGTCTTTGGCAATCAGCCGCAGCAGCAGTTTGTCTTTCTCCTTCTGCGGCATCTCCACGATTGCCTTTTCGAGGTGTTTCGCGATTTTGGGCATGGGTATTCGATGTTTCGATGCTTCGTGCTTCGATGCTTCGTGCTTCGATGCTTCGTGCTTCGATGCTTCGATGCTTCGATGCTTCGATGCTTCGCGGCGTTGCACGCCGCTTATGTGTTTGCTTTTTTTTGTGTCGTTTTGGGCGTTTTTTGCCTAAAACGCTTTCACGAAGCATCGAAGCACGAAGCATCGTGGAATCGAAGCACGAAGCATCGAAATTATAATATCATCTTCTCAATCGGCACCACCAGTATGCCTTGGGCACCGGCGGCGCGGAGGTTGTCAATGATGTCCCAGAAGTCGTTTTCATTGATGACCGAATGCACCGACACCCAGCCTTCCTCGGCGAGCGGCACGATGGTGGGGCTTTTCATGCCGAGCGGCACGATGGTGGGGCTTTTCATGCCGGGCAGTATCGAGGTGATTTTTGTCACCGCGTCTTTTGGGGCGTTGAGCAAAATGTACTTGTTGTTGCGGGCCGCCTGCACCGATTTGATGCGGAACACCAGTTTGTCCAAGATGCGGCGGCGGGCTTCGCTCAGGTGCGGATGCGCCACCAGCACGGCCTCTGACCGGAAAATCACCTCCACTTCCTTCAACCCGTTGCTCATCAGCGTGCTGCCCGAACTCACGATGTCGCAGATGGCCTCCGTCAGCCCGATGCTCGGGGCAATCTCCACCGAGCCGCTGATTTCGTGGATGTCGGCTTGCACGTTGTTTTCGCGCAGGAAG
>JALOMD010000326.1 GCA_025455595.1 Cytophagales bacterium
CGAGAAGCTCTACCTGACCGACGTGCCGGCCGACTACGTCAACATCACCTCCGGGCTGGGCAAGGCCACCCCGCGCTGCATCCTCATCGTTCCGCTCAAGTTCAACGGTCGCACCGAAGGCGTGATAGAACTGGCCTCGTTCCGCCCCTTCGAGGCGTTTGAGGTGGATTTTGTCGAAAAGCTCGCCGAGAGCATTGCGTCCACACTCTCGACCACCCGTACCGCCGACCGCACCCGCCTGCTGCTGGAAGAAGTGACCCAACAGGCCGAAGAGATGCGTGCCCAAGAAGAAGAAATGCGCCAGAACATGGAAGAACTCATGGCGACGCAAGAGCACCAGCGGCGTTTGCAGGAAGAAGTGCAGGAGAAAATGCAAGAACTGGAAGAAGCCAAACGCGAAATAGAGCAAGTGCGAGAGGCCGAGAAAATACGCACTGACGAGCAAATAGAAAAGCGCAACCAACTCATGAAGCAAACTGTGGAAAAGTTCAAACAGAAAGAGCAGGAACTGACCGAACGCATCCGGCAACAGGAGGAAGAACTGGCCGCCTTGAAAAACGCCTGACACGGGCGTGACAAACAGCGTTCGACTGTAGATTGACAGAAGCGTTTTATCAGTTCCCGCCTGTTGTGGGATTTTATACTAAAACAAAAGACTGATTGGGTGTTTTTGCGGTTACAAGTTGCTGGTTTTCATGCCATTCATCATTCTGCGTTATGCATTCGATATTCGAAATTGACATGGCAATTTTTGTCCCAAAAGCGTGAATAAAAAAAAATTGCCTGTATTTTTCTAACTTTAATTCTTGTCAGCTATGTCGCAAATTGCAACAGATTACATCCAGATTGAGTACTTGGCCGATGCCAATGCTGTTTTTTCAAACTGGCTTACGTCGCCCAGTTCACAGGAGTTCCGCGAAGGGATGCTCGGTATCATTGAAGCCATGCGCCAACACAAAACCGGGAAGATAGTCTCGGATACGCGCAATATCGGTGCCATTGACCTCGCCGACCAAGAATGGTCTCTCACTGACTGGACAGTGAAAGCACTGGAAGCCGGTTACAAAGGCATTGCCATCGTGATTTCCAGTGACATTTTCGCGCAGATGTCTGTCACCGACATTATGGACAAGGCAGACGGAGGATTGTTCTACAAATATTTCGACAGCGTAGAGGAAGCCCGCCAATGGGTAGCTGCTCAGTAAGGCGGAATCTCGAATACTGAACGCTGAATGAGGCACTACGGCAATGCCGTGCGATTTGCGCGGAGAATGCACAAGCATGGCTGAGAAGCGTAGCATGAAGCGTTTCGGGCAATTTTTGCCCAAAACGCTCACTCGTCAATTGATTTTTACAGCTATTTCACAGAAAAGCCCCGCAGGCCGAAAAGGTTGCGGGGCTTTTCTGTGATAGCCAAAGCCAAACGATTTTTTTACTTCATCATTCAGTATTCTTCATTCGACATTTGCTATTTCTGGTAATCAGGGCAGCAGCACTTGGTCAATCACGTGAACCACGCCGTTGGTTGCCAACAAGTTGGCCGGGCCGATTTTCGACGGCGAAGTATTGCTTTTGCCTTTCACCGTCGGGCCGCCGCGCAGGCTGAACGTCAGTTTCGGCTCGGCACCGAGTACGGTTCCCACCATCAAGCCTTCCGTCAAATCGGTCGAGAACACGCGGGCCGGGGCAATCACGTGATACCGCAGCACATTGCGCAGAAAATCTATTTGCCGGGCATCGGTGATGTTGTTGATATTGGCGGCGTTGTTGAACGGATGCGGCAGTTTGGAGAAAGCTTCGTTTGTAGGTGCAAACACCGTGAAGTCGCCGTTGCCGCCCAGTGTGCCCGCCAAGCCCGTTTTCACCACAGCCGTCACCAGAGCCGAAAACGCCGGATTGCCCGAAGCAATTTGCACAATGTTCTGCGTCGGGAACATCAACACCATGTCAATGGCGTGAATGACACCATTGGTTGCGTCAATGTCGGCGCGAATGACGTTTGTGTTGCCATTGATAAAGATTTTCTTACCGTTTTTGGACAAATAAATCGTGTTGTTCGGGGCCGGCTTTTGCGTCTGTGCCGGGCCTGATTTTACATCAGCGGCTTTCACCTCGCCCGCCAACACGTGATAGAGCAAAATGGTACGCAACGTCTCAATTTGTCCCGCATCACTGATGTGCGCAATAGACTGTGCGCTGTTGAACGGCGCGGGCAGTTTGGAAAAAGCCTCGTTGTTCGGGGCGAACACCGTCAGTTGCGTGGTTCCGTTCAGCACCGGGTCGAGTCCGGTTTTGAGGACGGCGGCGGCCAAGGCCGTGAAGTTGCGGTCATTGGCGGCAATTTGCAGGATGGTCTTGTTATCGCGCGGTTTGCCGGGTTTGTCCAGCAGTTCTTGCACCATTTGGCAGCCCGAAAGCAGGACTGCGAAAGCGAAGGCACCAGCCAGTGCCTTGGCCCAGCGCGTGGCGGGGAAGTGGAGCTTGTTCATAAATTTGGATTGTTTAGGGTTTTGTAAAAGATTGGTTTTTAGTATGTTGAGAAGCCGATTTGCCTCCGAACACAACTAAAATACACCGCAATCCAACCTTTTGATTTCGCTCCGCCCCTTGAACGGTAGAACCGTCGGAGTGAACGCTGCAAAAACATGGAGTGAAACGTCGTCTCGATTCCGCGATGCTTCGTTCTTCGTAAAAGCGTTTTAGGCAATTTTTGCCCAAAACGCATATCAACGTATATCATAGACGGCATCTGTGGCGTGCAACGCCACGAAGCATCGAAGAACGAAGCATCGAAATTTTTTCGACTTCGTAAAACTTTTCTCCGCCTGCTGACATCTTTATACCAAAACAAACCCAATCACGGTTCGCTTGGAAACCAAATTGTACGCAGACGCATGGATTCACGAAGCCCGGCAAGGCAACCAAGCGGCCTTTAGTCGGCTGGTAAAGTATTGGTATCCAAGAATTTACAACTTCGCCTACAAGTATTTTGCCGAGCACGACACGGCGATGGAAGTGACCCAGCAGACCTTCATCTCCGTACACAAGAACTTAGGCAGTTTGCAGGCGGTGGAGCAGTTTCGGAGTTGGCTGTACCGGATTGCGGCCAATTGCTGCCACCAGGAAAGCCGGAAACAGAAGCGGAAAAAGTTGTTTTCGTTCACCCGCTGGCTGCCGTCCGACAACACCGACACGCCGCTCCCCGACCTCTGGGCCGACGAGCCGGACTTGGAAGCCGAACGAACCGAACTGGCCGAGTACCTGCTCAAAGCCCTGAACCAACTGCCCGCCGAGCAACGCGTGGTGGTGATTATGAAAGAATACGAAGGACTGAAATTCAGAGAGATAGCCGTCGCACTGAACGTGTCGGAAAACACCGTGAAGTCGCGGATGTATTACGGCTTGGAAAACCTGCGCAAAACGCTGGAAAAGTGGAATATTACGAAGGACAAGCTTTGTTTTTAATTTGCTGTATTGCTCTATTGTTTTATTGTTAAATGGTTGAAAATAGTATCTCTTAAGGACCCGAAACCCTAACAATGCAACAACAAAGCAATACAACCATCTAACAATATTTAAAAATGGACAAACAAACATTAATAGCCTATCTGTACGGTGAATTAAGCGATGCGGAAGCGGCGCAGGTGCGGCGGTTTCTGGACGAGAATCCGGCGGCGAAGGCGGAGTGGGAAGCACTTTCGGCGACCCGTCGGCAATTGCAGCAATTGCCCGATGAACCGGTAACGGAGCCGCTGATATTCAGCCCCATAGCCACGAGACAGCCTACTTTTGCATGGCGCAACTGGGCAGCGGCGGCCGCCGGATTGGTGGGCGTGGTGCTGTTGGCCGCCTTGTTCAACGTCCGCATCAGCTACCGCGACCATGAACTGGCGATTCGGTTCGGGGAAGGTCAGAGGTCAGAGGTCAGAGGTCAGAAAGCAGAGAACCGTCAGGTAAATCAAAAAAATCAGGTTCGATCAGAGGTCAAGAATAGTATCGCTGAAAATACTGAAACTTCTGTTACTGACAGTAGATTGACAGAAAACGTTGCAAAAACTTCAGATACGGAAACACTGGTCACCATTGCGGAATTGGAGCAGAAACTGCAAAAGCAAATACAAGAATTGCGAACCCAACAGACAATACTCGCCTCGAAAAAAACAGGCGGCGCAACAAACGAGCAGACGGTGGCTTTGCTGACGCAACTGCAACAGGAAAACTACGAAACCATGCAACAACTGTTAAAACTGGCTTCGCAACAACAACAGCAGTATTCGCAACAATTATTGACCCAATTCTCTGAATATTTGGAAACACAACGCGCCGAAGATTTAGAAAAAATCAACGCTGTGCTGACCAATATTGTACAGAACACCGACCAGAAACAGGAACAGACGGATTATATTCTAACGCAATTGATCAGTAAAGTGTCTGAAAAAGACAAAGCGACGGGCAAGAAGAATTAAACGCGCAGCAATGTAGCACATGCTTTAGCCTGTGCACAAGCCGAAGGCTTGTAAAAGCAGCGTTTCAAGCATTTTTTGCTTAAAACGAAAAAATCAATCCTAAAAACCAAACAAAAACAGAATAAACACATTAAAACTATGAAAATCATGCACACTAAAAATAGTATCTCCGCAAAACACAAAACCTCCGCCATGAAAATAGTACGACTGGCTGTACTTCTGTTTTTAACTGTGCAAATAACCGTTTTTGCACAGAAACCCACCGACAACAGCCGTGCGCAGCGCGACATTGTGGTGCTGCGCAATTTGATGAACGAGTATTTTCAGAACGCCAATCCCGAACCGAAAAAATACGTTCTCAGCCAGAGCCGCAGCGACATCAAGTATTTTCCCGGTTTCGGTCTGTTAATCAGTGCGCCGACGTACCAGCTATTTAACAA
>JALOMD010000004.1 GCA_025455595.1 Cytophagales bacterium
TTCCCAAAGAACTGCGGTAAACAACCGAAACCGGTCTCGTATTCCCTTGCCGGGTGCGCCCGTAAATGAAGTTGCCGAACACGGCCAAGCCCCATGGGTTCGCCACTTGGGCGGTTCCCCTTGGGAATAGCAAAGACAAGGAGCCGCCGCTCAGATTGCCGACCAGTATTTGGTCGTTGTCGGTGCCTCTGGGGTTGTTGGTCACATACAGGCGGTTGCCCGCAACGGCCAAGCCCATCGGCTGGCCGCCCCTTATATCGAACAAAGGCACCGGCTCGCCACCGTCAAGGCTGCGTCGCATCACTCTCGTCCCCTCCGTCCAGTAGATGTAGTCTCCTGCTACCGCCACGTCAAAAATCCTGCTGGTTCGGCGGTCTATCAGCGCGCTGCGGTTGCTGCCTGTAGTGTTGCCTTGCACAATCCTGTAGAAGGTCGTGTTTCCGTCAACATAGGCATCTGTCCAGTACAACCTGTCGCCAGCCATTGTCACCGCCCCGAATTGGTTTTCGTTGTTTGTGCCTATTGTGTACAGTCTTGTGAACTCGTTCTCTCCTGACGAGTTCAAGTTCCTGGAGCGGATTTCGTTGCCGCGCGTCCAGTAAATCATGTTGCTCGCCGTATCCACCACGAAATCCAGCGGAGAATCGCCACCGGTATTCCCGACCACGGTCGGGCCGCTTGACGCAACCTGCCCGCCGGGACTGACGGTTCTGCTGAAAATAGCAGAGGCATCGGTGTAATACACCTGTATGGTGCCTGCGGCCACAGCCTCCAATCGGAACCGTCCGCGGCTGACAGCGGAGTCCTCCCGGTTACGTGCCACAAAAGGGTATTCGCCGGCTGGCAGCGGCGGGATTGTCACCCGTATGACCCTTCCGTTGCTGCTCACGTCGCGCACCGGCGCCCTGGTTCCGCCGATGGTCACTTGGGTGACCGTCGGGGAAAAGTTGGTGCCGTTGATGGTAACCTCTTGTCCAATCCGCCCGCTGACGGGAGAGAACGAGTCAATGGTGGGCGGAGCAATGGTGAAAACCGGCCCTTCCACACGCAACGGTGTCTGGTTCACCCTGCTCACAAGCAAAATCACCGCCCCGGTCACGGCACCCTCGGGCACCCGTACCGTCAGGGTGGTGACACCGGCACTGTGCCTTCGTCCCGAAACAGTAGCGGCCTCGTTGTTTTCGTCGCCGAAATACACCTCAATGTCTTCGCTTTCCCTAACGCCATTGATAGTAATGGTGACCGTTGTGCCGTACGAACCACGCGTCGGGGTCATTTCGGAGATTTCGACCGTACGTTTCAGGACACCGAAAGCCAAGGCGTTGCTGGGTTGCCCTTGCAGGGTGATTCCCACTGTAACGGGGCCGCGCACCGCGTCGCGGGGCACTCGCACCCTCAGTTGGGTTTCCGTCGCAGACAAGGCGTATGCCTCCACCGTATCGAACATGATAACGTTGTCAATTGGCTCGGTACTGAAACCGGTGCCGGTGATGATTACCGTATCGCCTGCGAAGGCACTATCGGGAGCAATGGCCGTGAGCACGGGTACGGGGGGCGGCAAGTCTTCGTCCGGCCTGCAAGTGGTGAACAGGCCGACAAGTGCCAACCCGGCCACGGCCAGCAGGCGCAGAAATTTGTCTGAACGAGAACCTTTGAACTGGGAACGGAACATGGTGAGGTGGCTGCTGTTTTCGGTTGCAAGTAAGAGGTTGTTTAAAATTGCGTTTCACGCTGTCGTTTTGAGCAAAAATTGACAAATCCGGCAACAGGCGGGAACACTCAAAACGGTTTGTTTTCGGATTGCCTAATGAGACTTTTTCAAGTCCGCAAGCCGCCCAACGTTAAATGATTCCAAGCGTCCGTGAAACTTTAAACAACCTCTTGGGTCTCATGGATATGCTTGCTGCATCGAACCGCACACGGGCTGTGTCAGCCTCCTGCGGAAAAGGCCGGGGAAACCGCTTGCCCGACTGCCGCCGTACGCTTTGCTTGACAATCCAAAGCGACCTGGTACGCTTTTCGTACCGGGCCGCTTCGGACTCCTTCAATTCAATGGAAAGCGGTACGAACTCGAAACACGGGATGCGGCTGCCAAGACGCGAAACACACGGCGGGCCGCACCTGCGTTTTCGGATTTCAAACGGTTACCGGCCGGCGCACTTGAAGCTCAGCCAGTCGAAGGCTGGGTTCTCCGAACGCAAGTCCCAGCCGTTGTTGTCGGCCCGCACTGCGCTGAATGCACCACGGTAGTTGGTCGCCACAAAGAACGATTCGGGAAACTTGAACGAGGTGCCGATTCCGCTGTTTCCGCTGCGAACCAAGTTCGGGGCGGCTTCTGGGGCGCAAGTGGGACGCGGGCAGTCGCCGGGCAGCACGCCGGACAGAAAAGTGAATCCGGTCGGCAGCGGCGAGGCCACGTCGGTGGTGTTGCGGGTTGACAAGAAGGCTGGCGTACCGGTGGCCGCTGTCGTGAAGTCGGCCGTTACGCCCCACTCGCTGACGATGGAGTTGGCGATTTGCAAGGCCGAGTTGCGGCGGATGAGCAGTCCGCGGCCGAACACAGCCGGGTCGGAACCGCACGGGCCGCTCAGGGTCACGTTTGAGAACTTCGGTGCCGTACGCGGCGAGGCACTGCTCCCGGCGGCATCGTTGTCGGACTCGAAGCCGTTGGATGCCCCATTGCCCGGCTCGGAGGAGGTGAGCTTGACCCCGGCGGCAAACTGCACCAAGCCGGTGTATCCGAAGTCGGTGTCGAAGTCGTCGTCAGAGCAGCCGAAAGCGTACAGGTAGCGGGCGTTCACGTTGCCCCCGAACCACTCGAAGCCGTCGTCTTGCGCGTACAACACCTGTACGTGGTCAATGGTGGTGCCGCGGCCCACAGAACCCAGCGTCAGGCCGTTGATCTCGTTTCCTTCGGCAATCTCACCGCCCGGATACTCGATGCGCAGGTACTGAAGCACGCCCGAGTTGTCATTGGGGTTGGTGCCTCCGTACAGGCCCAGCGTGGAACCCGGCGGAACGTTCACCCCTTCGATTGGCACGTTAGGCCCTTGGTTGTTGGGGGCCTCGCCGAGGATGATCAGCCCGCCCCAGTCGCCGGGTGCGCGGGAACCCACCGGGCGGTTGGAGGTGAAGATGATCGGGTCGGAAGGCGTGCCGGCGGCACTGATGGCTCCGTCCCGCTCGATGACCAGCGACCCTTCGCACTCGCCCCGGATGATGGTACCCGGCTGGATGGTAAGGGTGGCACCGTTGGTCACGCGCACCAGACCCCGAATGACGTACTGGTTGTTCGATGTCCAAGTGGTGTTGGTTGTAATCAGCGTATTGGTCGGCGAACCGTCGGGTTGGTCGGTGCAGGTGCCTACCACAATGGTGGCGGCGGCCTGTACATCGCCGTCTTCTTCGAGGGCCGACGGTTCCTGCTGGCGGCAGGAAGTGACGAACATGGCTGCGGCAAGCGACAGGGCTGCTGCGGCGATTCTGAGTTTTGTGCGCATTGTCTTGGTGTTTAAGGTTTGTAAGAGATTACTGGTTTCAATTATCACTCGGCACTTGAACTGAAGGCAGTTAAGGTAATCCTCGGCGGAGCAGTCCGGTTGCCCGGCAAGAAGGAGGCTGGCTGCATTTGACTCTCGCACTTTCAAGAAAGTGGTGGTGGGCAAAGGCAATGGCCGGAAGCCGTTTTGGGCAAAAAACGGCCAAAATGCAAGCCCAGCCTCGTACCCGCACTTTTCATCCACTAAAATCGGTTGTGTCAAACAATTGAAAGCCAACGAATAACCTCGGACAGTCTCTCGGACAGTCCCCGATAGGTTTCACAACCCGTTTGCGCACCGGCGCATACGTATTCTCTCCTGTTCAAAAAGTGAACAGCAAGCCCAGCGTGTAGTAGCTACCCGGCCGGTAGCTTTGTTCCAAGAAGTCCCTGGTCAGCTCCGCCTCCAACGGTTGCCCGGAAGAAACCCCCCCTAATATACCTTGGCCGACGTTGGTCGAGAACCGCTGATCCGGAACCACGTCCCGGAAAAACCGGAAGGGCTGGTTGAGCAAATCCTGCACACCCGCCTTGATTTGCAAAAAGCGGTTGACACGTTGCGTCACGGCGAAATCTATCACGTGGCGGGGCGCTTCGTACAGCGCATAGCTGGTGAGCACGGTGGCCGCCGCCGAGAGCCGCGGCCCGAGGACGTTGTACAGCAATGATGCTTGGGTGCCTTTTTCGGAGTTGTCGTAATACACCCCGGCGTTGACGGTGTAAGGCGCGGCACCTTGAAGCGGACGTTCATCGGGATAAGCCCCTTGTGTGAGCGAACGCAACGTGTCGTTGACCTGCACCCGGCTTTGCAACAGCGTAAGGTTGCCGATTACCGACAGGTGCCGGAAGACGGCTGACGGGACGAAATCCAGCCGCTTGCGCACTTCCAACTCCACGCCATACACCTCGGCACGACTGGTGTTCACATACGAAATCTGGTCGTTGGTAAAGTTACCCGCCGCAAGAGAGCCGATTTCGATGGGGTTCCTCAAATCCTTGTAGAACACCCCCAACGATACCAGCTCATCCTCCTGCGGATACCATTCCCAACGGGTCTCCATGTTCCGAATTTCGGCGTTGGTGATACCGGGGTTGCCCACTACGAAAGTTCGGTTTATGAAGTCGTAGTATTGTACCGGCGACACTTCCCTGAACTCAGGCCGGTTCAATGTCAAGCCGTAAGCCACTCGCACCAGATGCTTCGGAAACACTTTATAGCTCACGTTCACCGAGGGAAGCCAATACAAGCGAACTTGATTGGTGGTGGGTATGCTGTCAATATTGACGGTCGTGAAAGGATTGCCACGGGACAACAACCGGTTCCACTCGCCCCGCACCCCGCCGTAGATATTGAGCCGTTTTTTCAGCAGCGGCAGGTTCACCGCCACGTACCCCGCGTGCTGTTCGTTGGAAGCCGTGTAAACGCTGGGCCTGTTTTCATTCAGATCGGCGTTCATCTTCCAACCACTACCGTCCGGGCGAAAGTTGCGCGGGTTGAACAGACGTTCCGCATTGCGGTCAAGGCCGGGAACCCCTGCTTCCGAAGTCTGGCTATAGAATCTTCTCAGGTCGTCCGCGAGGACGAGTTGGGTATTGAAAAAGATTCCGTAGATATCCGTAGTGAACGCACGCTCCCGGTAATCGCTGAACCAACCGATCTTCGCCAGAAACCTGCCGAAATCCCGCTCGGCATCGGCCGAAGCGGTGTAGGCGGATTCCTCCAGAGTCGAATAAAAACGGGCATCGGTGGTTCGCCCGCCATCGGAAGCCTGCCATCGGTAATTGCCCGGAGGGTCGTTTGGTGGAATGGGTGTTTGTTGGGCACCGATCAGACGAAAGAAGTTGGCCGTGCCCGGCAGGGTGTCTCGCCGCAGGAATCCGTAGCGACGCTGGTCGGGTACGTTTTCGGTGGTGCGGGCGTAGCCGACCCGCCAAGACAGCTTGGTTGCCCCGCTTTTGTCCAACTGATGTTCGCCAGAAAGCACACCCGTGTACAAGGCTCGGCTCCGGAAATTGTATTGTACTCCTTTGTTCAAGAACTGGTAGTAATCTTGAGGCGTTTCGGCAGAAGAACGGCTTTCTCTTACCGTGGTTTCGTCCTGCCCCAGCAAGTTGAAGAAGTTGCGAAACTCAACAGTGTGCCGGTCGTTAATGCGCCAGCGGAAGTTCTGCATGGCACTCACCCGCGCCGTTTCGGTGTAAACCGAGTCCGTGACCGTTTGCCCCGGAGGGATGAAAAACCTTCCGCCGCTCCCGTCTTGGGCAGTAAGTTGCCGAATGGCTCCGGATTCCCCCGTAATGCGGCGAAAATCAGCCGTGAGAAAGTAGGCAATCGAGGTGAGGCTGCTCAGACGCGTCTTGCCGATGTTCCAACCGTCGTAGTAGTTCACAATCACCCGCTTGTCCATGTTCTGGTGGCGTTGCTGCAGGTTCCAGTTGTTGGGGAACAACCGGGAAAGCCGGGCGTTTTCCGCCTGCACGGCGGGGTCGGTGCTCCGTCCGTCCGGGAAAGTGTTGATGCTGGAGGCAGAGGGTACGGGAGGTCTTGCCCGCGTGCCGTCGTCAAAGCCCAGCCGGTCGTACCTCCCCCCTTCGTAGGTGTAGTGGTTGGCAAAGCTCGACAAAGGCCGAAACTGCCCGAACACCTGTATCTGCAGTTGCCGAGCATTGGCGAAACTCTTGGTATAGACCTTCACTACTCCGCCGCCGAAGTCGCCGGGCAGTTCCGGTGCGGGTGACTTGGAAATCAGGATGCGGTCAATAGTGCTGCTGTTGATCATGTCGTAGGAGAAAGCCTTGCGGTCGTTCTCCGAACTGGGCGTGATCATGTCGTTTAGCATCGTCAGCGTGTAGCGAGGATCCAGCCCCCGCAGCATGACGAAACGGCCCGACACCAGCGAAACCCCCGTGCCGCGCCGCACCACCTCGTTGGCATCGAAGTCAAGGCTGCGCGTGATTTGCTCGGTGGAAATGCCAGTGACAATGTTTCGCGAATTGCGGATTTCGTTGACAAGCAGCCGCTCGGTGGTGATTTCGGGCCTCACGTCGGGGCGCGCCACTATTTGTATCTCGTTCAGCACATTACTGGCAGCCACCAGTTTGTGTTCCACGCGCGTCACCATGCCGCCCTTTACCTGAACCCCGGATACTTTGGAAACATGGTAGCCGATGAATGAGAAGATGAGGCTGTGGACACCTTCGGGCACGGCGGCAATCCTGAAACGCCCGTTCCCGTCGGCGGTGGTGCCCAGCTTCGTACCGTCCACCACCACCGTGGCCCCGACCAAATCCTCCCCGGTATTGTAATCGCGCACGGTACCCTCGATGATGCCGGAAGGTACCGTGCGCTTGGCTTCTGGCCGCAGTGAAAGGATGATGTTGTTCCCCGCTTGTCGGAACCGAACCTGCGTATGGGCAAAGAGGCGAACCAGCACCTGTTCCACGGTTTCGTTGACGACTCTTGTGTTCACCGGACGGGAGTCGTCTATTTGGTTTTTACTATAAACGAAGAGAAAACCGCCCGTCTGCTCGATCTGACGCAAAGCTTCCCTGAGCGGCAGGTTCCGGAAAGTGGCCGAGATTCTCACTTGTGAGATGGAGGAGCCCCGCAAGGTATCGGCACACACCCGGTTGAGACAAACGAAGACAAGCAGAGCGGCAAGTAGATGACTGGTGGCGAAAGGACTGATTGGGAACGCGGTTCGTAAAAGTGTTTTTTCCATTGTTGGCGCAGCGGTTTGGGCAAGCGGTTAGCACAGTGCAAGGACAGCGACAAATCGGCAACCGGCCGTCATACCACCTAATACACCTCCGACAAGGCCCGACCCCAGCAGTGACGCGGAAAATTTTGCTCGTAAGGCGATTTGTGGGAACAATTCTTGAAAAAAACGTCATGGCGACTGGGGTTCATGGCTGAAACAGCGGTATATGTGCATGAAGAACGGGTGACCCGAACCATCCGCCCGGAAACAAACCACTGAAGCCGGTTGAACGGTCGCCGCCAAGTGGGGACTGGGTCACAACGATTCCTCCCTCGCTCGGCGGCGGCTTGCCAGAAACCAGCCCGTGGGCGCAAACCAAACAAACTTGAAAAATGGCGAAAGTGGACAAGAAGCAGTGCCAGTCCCTGTTACATGGACTGCACAAAATGAGGAAGGCGTTGCTCAATCATGAGCATCTCTTCGGGGAGCGAAAGTCAGACCAACTGGCGAGCCTGCTCCAACTGGAGCAGCAACTAATGTACTTTCAGCAAGATTGCGCCGACAAGGAGACGGCTCTGCGGCACGCACAAGAAAACCTCGCCGCCGGCCTGCGCCTCATACGCCTACAGTTGTTGCAACAGGCTCATTTGATGAGGAAGTCGCTGGGAAAGGCCGCTGTGGTATCCCATGCTTCCGGATTTACCCAAGACGATTGTCCGGCAAGCCGGATGCCGAAGCAAACCGGCCGTCGTCCCGAGGATTGAATTGACCTGAAAACACCATGCGCCTCCGCCATACGGACAGAACATCGGTTTGGACATTCACTCGGACATTTGACTTTGGAATATCGTCGAATCGGCCGAACGGCTGCGTATCCCGCTTGTTTTCCAAACCGCCTTTTTGACAAGAAAACAGATTTCGTACCTTTAACCTTTGATAAGCACCCATGTGGCGGCCTTTACGAAGTCCGAGCCGGAATCGAGTTGGCAAAGGTGTTGATAAACCGCTGCCCGAATCCCGGTGTCAAGAGTTGTCTAAGGTTTAAGGGTTTGTTTAAGATTCCATTTTGCCCAAAACGCTTAGGCGAAACAAAATTTTAAACACTCTGTAAAGTTTCACGCCGTATTCAGACTGTGCAAGAAAACGGCGTTCGAAGGCTCAAGAAAGTACAAGACAGGCAGTTGCGGAATTGTCAGTTCGGACAAAAAATGCCTGAAACGCTACCGTGGAACGTGGTTTTAGACAGTCCCTCGTTGACTTTGAATTGGGCAATGGAACAGTTTTTCAGGTGAAAAAGCCGGGTTCGGCAACTTCATCGTTTTTTGCCCAAAACGGCTCTATGGAACAGACTTGCAGGCGGTATTCGTGCCCGAATACGGAAGACCTTATCCAGTATTAGGACTTACGTAATATCTTTGGCAAAGGTCTTGACGGTCAGATAGTTGCGCGAAGACCTTTGCCAAAAGTAACCAACTCTTTTTCAATGACTTAGCCGCTTTTTTGCGTAAGTCCTAAGTATTATACTATACAGCTTTGGGAAATCGTTTTGGGCAAAAAACCACAAACGCTCCGTGACATTGTAATATCAACTCACACAAACAGGTTTGAGGTTTCTATCGGCACCTCACATCACATTGGCACCTCTCATCACAAAAGAACTACTGGACAAATACCTACGCAACAGGTGCTCTTCCGAGGAGAAAAGGAAGGTTGAGGCATACCTGAGGCAGTCGGGAGACCTACGCTTGCTGGAGGAGGCGATGGAGGATTGCTGGAATGAAACGGCCTCCGGAGAACCGCCACCGGATATTGATGTGGCGGCATCCTTGGCAAGGTTCAAGGAAAAACTGAAGCGAGACGAGCCGAAAGGCTACATCACCACCGAACGGCAACCCGCCCGCCGCCTTCACAGCCGCAGCCTTGCATGGGTATTCGTGACCTTGCTTTTTGTTGCGGCCGGAACCTATGCCGTAATTTGGCAAACACAGGGCAGCAAAACGGCAAACGAAACGGTTCGCCTGCGCGAAATCAAGGCGCCCGAAGGAAAACAGACCGAGGTGAGCTTACCGGACGGTTCGCGGGTACTGCTGTACAGCGGGGGCAAGGTAAGGTTTCCGGTGAGTTTCCCAAGTGAAGCCAGGCCCGTTTGGCTTGACGGGGAAGCGTTCTTTACAGTGACCAAGGATGGCACCCGCCCCTTCCGCGTGAAGACCGCGCAGTTGACCACTACTGTGCTGGGTACTTCTTTTCATGTGAAGGCGTACGCAGCAGAAGACCACGCACAGGTGACAGTCGTGTCGGGCGAGGTAAAGGTCGAGGCGGGAAAGCATTCCGGGCAGGTAGTGCTGCATCGCCAAGAGCGGGCCGTTTACCGGGAATCTGAGAGTCTGCGGAAGGACTCTGTCAGCGAAAACGAAACCGATGTGCTGCAGCACGGCGGATTGTATTTCGAGGACATGCCTTTCGGCGACATTGCACGCCAGTTGGAACGCAGGTACGCAGTGGCGATACGGTTCGAGCATAGTGCCGCCGCCGATTGTTTGTTTTCAGCAAGTTTCGGGAGATGCTCGCTGAAAGAAGTGCTTGACAGACTACGAATGACAGGAACTTTCACCTATGCCATCAAAGGACGCGAAGTTCTCATAAAAGGAACCCGATGCAAGTGAACGGCCGCCCTTGCCATGTCTGTCCGCAGTCGCAAACCGGTGCTTTCCAAGCGGCACCATCCCGGCAACCCGAGGCGGCCCTTTCCCTTTACGCAGCCAACCAAACGCCTCCCTTATGCCAACCTTTGTACCCAACAGAATCCTGACATTCGGGTCGGCCGCAATACTTATCTGTCTTATCAGTACTTGCTTCGGACCTGAACAAGTCGAACCGGATTCCGACCCGGGCATCACGCCTGTGCCTTGCTTCACCACCCCTTCCCCGAAAAACGGCCGCGTAGTTCCCGGCCAATACATTGTCGCTTACCGAACCGACTCCCTTACGAACGCCCGCTTTACGGCGGGACGCTTGATTTCGCTTTCCGAGCGGCTGCTGTCAGAATACGGCATTCCGCCTGCGGCCATCAAAAGTTCCTTTGCAGGTGTCCAGAAAGGGTTTGTCTGTACGCTTTCCGCACAACAGGCGAAAGATTTGGGTAATGACCCGAACGTGGCTTTCGTGGAGCCTGACCGTGTTATCTCAGCCGCCTCGTGTATCGTAGGACTTGACTCAGCCACCTTGGGTTGGGGGCCTCGGCGCATCGGCTATGCCAATGGTATTGGAAAAACAGTGTGGATTGTCGATTCGGGTGTAGATACCGATCATCCGGATATACAGGTGGACAGGCTGCGCAGCCGTTCGTTTGTTGAGGGCCAAACCTCGGTGGAAGACCGCAACGGCCACGGAACACACGTGGCGGGTGTGATCGGCGCGAAAAACAACCGGATCGGCACACTGGGTGTGGCCTCCGGTGCCACCGTGGTGGCCCTAAGGGTGTTGGACGAGCTGGGAGACGGCAAGATTTCGGCAGTCGTGAGGGCTTTGGGTTACATCTCGCAGCATGCCCGCCGGGGAGAGGTGGTGAACATGAGCTTGGTGGGCGACACCATATCCAACATTCTTGATCGGGAGGTGAGCGGAATAGCCAACAGGGGCATCATGTTCGCCATTGCTGCTGGAAACGGTGCCCGGGATGCGGCCCTTGTTTCGCCGGCACGTGTCAATCATCCGAACGTGTTCACTGTTTCCGCAATGGACGACAAGGATGCTTGGGCCGGTTTCTCGAACTTCGGAACGGACGTGATTGACGCAGCCGCACCGGGTGTGGGCATCCTCTCAACGGGTTTGAACGGCCGGTACGCCTACTTGAGCGGCACTTCCGTTGCGACCCCACACGTGGCAGGGCTGCTCTTGCTTGACGGACGGCATCTTGGCAGGGACGGCACCGTCAAGAACGACCCGGACGGACTCCCCGACCCGATAGCCCGCAAGAGGTAACGAGGCTCAAGTTTGCTCCGGAATACGTTTCTTTTTCTTCCTTCTCCGCTTTTTGAGTTCACTCGGCACATGAGTGTTGGTTTGCTCCGTCCTCGTCAGTACACCCAATATACCCGGGGGTTCACGCCTTCCTTTTGCGCAGCGACACCAGCCGCCGAATCGTGTGTTTCATCCGCATTCCGATGACCCGGACGCACGGATGGCCGGCCGCCGTCCTGTTGCGAAATTGGGAGCACAAGGATGTTTTCTGACACAGATTTTGCCTTTTGATCGCAACGTTCCAATATCCCCTTGGCACTGTAGGGCTTGCCCAACGCGCTACCGTTGAACACGCATTTGGTCAAGTGGTCTACGTACGTGATGCCATGGATTATTCCATTCTGGTTTTGCCGAATCAACACACGAATGCCCTGTTTTTCCAAGGCCGCTTTCAGGTCGGGCAAACCGAGGGAGTCCCGGTTGAGGAAAGCCCGGTCAACCGCACCTTTCACCCGCTGCTTGTGCGGCTGGCGGAGGATGGCGTTGGCCGTGAAACGGGACTCGACAAACGCCAGCGTGGGCCTGCCCGAAAAATCGCTGGCCTTGATGGGTACCCCCGTCTTGTTGCCTTGCCCGTCCAACGCCTGGTAGGCCAGTCCCCGGTAGCGACGGGTCCTCGATTTCTCGCTGCCGCAATCGGCCAGGACGTTGTATTGCCCCAGCACCGCGTTCAACTCCGGCAAGGAAGCGTAGCGGTAGTTCTTCAGCACGAAACCCAGCACTTTGCCGATGGCTTCCTTGGTTCCGGTCTTGCCGTACTGCACCCGCTGTGCGCCGACAGGCTCGGGCTGGCGTTCCTCCCTTTTCCTGCTTCCTTGGGCCTTGGCCAAGCCGAAGGATTCCTCGATTTCCTTCCGGGCTTTTTCCGAGCGGTTGCGTCCGATGCCGTGCATGTCGATCCGGCTGCCGTCGGCCCGCACCTTGACCGTCACGATGTGGATGTGGGGATGTCCCGCGTCGTGGTGTTCGTACACCAGGTAGGGTTGTCCGCCGAAGCCGATTTTTTGCATGTATGTCTCGGCAATCCGTGCCAGATCCCCGGCCGGAAGTTTCTCGGAAGGGTCGAAATTCAGCGAGATATGCACCGCGCCGTTTTTCACCTGCGGGTTGAGTGCCAATTGCTTGAGCAGGCCGTTCAGCCTCTGATTGACCGACAGTTTTTCCGCGTCCACCGGGTAGTTGCCAACCCCGATGCAGCAGGCCGCGCCTTGCCTGACCTTGTTCTCGTTGTAGTTCACCACTCGGTGTACCGACGCGTTGGTTCTGATGACCGCCACCATATCGTTTTCGTCACGGGTGGGACAGCCACTGTTGGGCCATCTTTTGGATATGGTTCTTGATCTCCTCCACCTTGCCGAGCAGCAGTTGCCTCTCCGATTCATAGGCCGCCAGCCAATCCCCGGACTCGCCGATTTGATGCAAACCGTGGAGCTTTTTGACGGCTTGGTTGAAGTTGCCCGCCAGGCTGTTCAACTCGCTTCGGAGCCGGCTCGCCTCGGCCATCATCTCGTCCAGCGACTGGTTGCGGTACAAGGTGGTGACGGGCTTGTCGAACAGGATTTTTCGCACGTAGTCGCTCAGCTTGCGGCAGGTGCTTTTTTGCCGTTTCGCTTCCAGTCGCCGGTACTCTTCCATTGTGAGCCGCAGCCCGATGATGCGGGTGCGGCCGGGTGTTTTCTTTTCCATCGGTTCTTGGGTTTTTGTGTTTCCAAAGCTGTGCTGTCCAGTGCCCACGACTCCGGAGTGCAGGGCGGTTGCATCCGGTTGTTAAACAACCGTACATCTTGCCGATTGCCCGAAGGCGGCAATCTTACGTTTGGGGCCTACGTTTCCGGGACTTTCCACCGACACAGGAAGACTGTTTTCTGTAGAATTTCTCTGGAACATGGTGCCGTCGTCCCCCTACGCTTTCAGGTTTCTGTTTCTCTTCGAGAAGTTCTTCATGCTTGCCCAGCCACTCGTTCACGTCTTTGCGGGCGGCTTTCGTCTGTGTATTTCTCATCCGAAGACAAGGCGTGTTCGGTGCGTTTGCATCCGGTTTCGTCATTGTCCAGATACAATCGAACGGACTCGTGACACTCCATGAACGGGCGGGCTTTCCCGAACAAAGAGACCGAGTTCAGCACGACGAAATCACCCTGAAAAAAAGCTGTCTTTGGCTGACGGCAAGGAAAGAAAGGAAGTCGGCGAGCCCCTCGAAGACACGCACTTGGTCGGCTCCGTTTTAGATGGCGGTGATGTCCTTGGGAAGCCTGCCGGGCTTGGCGTAGGGCGTGCGTATTTCATAGCCGCCCGAATCGTTTTTGAATCCGATTCCGTGGTGTTTTTTTTCTCCGGTTCGGTGGCATTGCCAGGTAGTTCCGCCAACTCCGCCGCTCTCGCAGCCTCGACGGAGGGGATGTCTGTTCTTAGGGTTCCCAGGGTTCATCATGCCACGGTTCCGACTTTGCATTACGAAGGTAAGAACCCGGTTTGGCTTCCGCCCATCCCCGCCATATTTCGACGAGGATGGTTTGGCCGGGCCTGCCTAATTTTACGGCATGACGCCGGGCCTTGAAAACGTGTTGCGATGACGACCGCAAGGGAAACGAGGGGCTTGGTTCGCATCAGGGTTGCATTGCCCGTTCGGGCAGAAGCAAGCCCGCAAAAGGAGACCGCATGGACAGAACAAAAAACCGAAGACATGGCTGCCGAAACCGTCACCAAGGAAGACCTTTCCCGATTCAAGGCCGAACCGCTGGCCGAGCTGTGCCAACTGGTTGCCGCCCACGCGCAGCCGCCACGCAAGTGGCTGCGTTCGCCGGAAGTGCGCAAGCTGCCCGACATCTCGCACGGCACCCTGCAAAACATGCGGGTGAACGGCTCTTTGCCCTACTCGAAGATCGACGGCATCTTCTACTATCCGCAGGACGAGATACTCAAGCTGCTGGAGGACAACCGCCGACGGACAGCCTGACCCGTTCTGTGCCGGAAGCGTCATCCGAGAAACCGGGAATCACTCGGCCTTGCGGATCGTGTCGGTGGTTCGGCCAGCGGCCAGTTTGTTCTCCAGCCTCTCCATGTCCATGCTTACTTTGGTCTGGACCACCTTGGCGTAAATCTGGGTGGTCTTCAGGTTCTTGTGTCCGAGCATCGAACTCACTGTCTCGATGGGCACGCCGTTGGTCAGGGTAACGGTGGTGGCAAACGTGTGGCGGGCCAGATGCGTGGTCAGTTTCTTGTCTATTCCACACAAGTCGGCAATCTCCTTCAGGTAGGCGTTCATCTTCTGGTTGGTCGGCACAGGGAACACCAAGCCCTTGCTTGCCGTCTGCGGATGGTTCTTGTATTTCTCGACCAAGGCCGAAGCCGGTGACAGCAGCGGGATGTTGGAGGCGGTCTTGGTCTTGGTGCGTTCGGTGAATATCCATTGCTTGCCGTCGATGCCCCGGTTGAGTTGGCTGGCTTGAAGCTTTGCCACGTCCGCATAGGCCAGGCCCGTGTAGCAGCAGAACACGAACACATCCCGCACCTGCCCCAGGCGGTTCGTGCCGAAATCCTTTGCTTGTAGCCGCTCCAGTTCCTCCACGGTCAACGCCTCCCGCTTCACCTCCTTCAGCGTCACCTTGAACCTGGCGAACGGGTCGTTGTCCGCCCATCCGTTGGAGAGGGCCATGTACACGATTTTCCGCAAATTGCCGATGTATTTCATGGTTGTGTTGTGGTTGCATTTGCGGACGGTCTTGAGCCAGAACTCAAGGTTGGTGACGAACTCGTGGTTGAGGTCGGCCAACGCCATGTCCGCGACACCGTATTGGTGTTTCATGAATTCGCCCAGCAGGCCGAGCGTGGTGGTGTAGCGGACGAGAGTGCCTTGGGCGAAATCGCCTCCCACCTGCGCCTTCATTTTCTCGTTGTGGTAGCCGAACACTTCCAGCAGCGTTTTCTGACGCGAGGATTTGCCCAAGTGGATGTTCTTGATTTTTTCCGCCGTGACGGCTTCGTTCTTTTCCTCAAGCTTGTTGAACACCTTCTGGATTTTGTTCCGCAGGTTGTCCAGGTACGTGTTCACGGTGCGGGCGGTCTCGGTGTTCCCCTTGACCCTGCCTTTCTCACTGCTCCACTGGCCGGGGGCCACGTACTGCCTGGTGGAAATCTCGACCGATTTGCCGTTGACGATGATCCTGAAGAAAACGGGTATCTCCCCGGCGGCATTGGCACGGTTGCGGCGGACGATGGGCTGGATGGTGAACGTATTGTGTCCCATGGCTGGTCTTGGTCTTTGGTGAACAAATCTTTTTGTGCATAAAGGTACGTAAATTACCGGAGCAGGGCAAAAAATAAATTTGATATAATATACTGATTTTCAGAATCTTACAAAGATTTTGGTGAACAGTTCGGGAGGACGGGTTTTGTTCACCAAAATGTTCACCAAAAGGGCGGGAAACCGTGGAATCTATGGAAGCCGAAAAAATAAAAAACCCTTAAATCAGTGAGATTTAAGGGTTTTTTGAAGAACTGACTCTAAAAAAGTGGAGCTGGAGGGATTCGAACCCTCGTCCGGACAAGGAAACCGTCGGGCTTTCTACATGCTTATCGGTTGTTGGGTTGTCGGGCAAACGCAAGGTAACCGCATCCCGCACGTTTGCCTTAGTCACCGGTACGGTTTGCGGCGCGTGACCTTACCGCAATCGGCACTGCGTGATGATGCTCCGGTTGCCCTCCCGGCAGTGCGTGGGGAGAGCGGAACACATGCTACCTAATTCTTAATTAAGCAGCAAGGGCGTAGTTAGCTTCGCCAATTATGGTTCGGAAGCGTTTTTAACGGGAGGCACTTCCAACTCCCGGCATGCTTACCCGCAGCCTGCACAAGCCGTCAAAACCGGTCAGCCCCAGGTACGTGTCTGGCAAGCAACCGCAACCAACTGCTGCCTGCCAGACAATAATACAAATCTGACGCTTTTTTGGTTTCCGTCCAACCATCTTCCGAGAAGGAAATGCGGACGAACATTAATGGTTCTTTGCCGTTTTGAGCAAAAATTGCCTAAAACGCTGGCGAATAATATCCTTTCTACATACGCGAAAGTATCGGTTTTCGGAGCCAATGAAACTTCGTCAAAAAGCCGTTTTGGCGACATTGCGGCTTGCTTCATCCGCCAAACAGCAATTTTTGTCTATCAATTTACCAAGTTCGTCTAAAAAATTTTTCTGTTTGTCAAACAGCCTATTATATTAGCAGCGTAAGAAGCACAGATAGTGGTATCAAAGCCACTTTCTCGTTTTTCTTTCCATAGCTGGTTGAAGGATCTTGGGGGTAAGACTGGCGTAAACACGCCGTCTTCCCCAGGTATCTTCCCCGAAGCCTTCTCCCTCTCTTTTTTCCCAATCTCTCGTTTTCAAAACCAACCGACCTGACGATTTTATCTGTCAGTCATCGTGCGTTTTAGCCGATTTTTGCCCAAAACGCCACATTGGTCTGTACCAGAAAAAATCCTGTCGGATTTTGCACAGGCTGAAGCATGTGCTACAAAAAACACCGTTTTGGGCAAAAATCGTCAAATCCTGCAATAGGCGGAAACGCCCAAAACGACGAATATTATCTTGACCGAGCCGATGCTTCCGGTCAGACGCACAGCGTACAGACCTGCGTGTACAAAGCGTTTTGAGCATTTTTTGCCCAAAACGCATCTGACCTCTTATCTCTGACCTCTGACCTTATTTTTTGTTGCTGTCCACTTTGAGGCGTTCGTCGCGGTTGGCTACTTCCCATGCGGTGTGAAACACCAGCCGGGCTATTTTCTCCATTTTGGCGAAATTGATTTTTTCCACATCGTCGGTGGGGCGGTGGTAGTCTTCGTGGGTGCCGTTGAAGTAGAAAATGACTGGGATGCCGTGCTTGGCGAAATTGTAGTGGTCTGACCGATAATAAAACCGGTTCGGGTCGGCGGGGTCGTTGTACTTGTAGTCCAAGGCCAGTTGCGTGTACTTGCGATTGGCCTCTTCGCTGATGGCGTGCAGTTCGCTGGAAAGCTTGTCGGA
>JALOMD010000327.1 GCA_025455595.1 Cytophagales bacterium
CAAATCCTCCATGAAATGCTCGCCCGACGGCTGGATGTTGGCCAGCAGCGGAATCTCGTGCGAGAGTGCGTCGAAATCGTCAAGTTTCAAGTCCACGCCAATGCGACCGGCAATGGCCAGCAAGTGAATTACGAAATTCGTGGAGCCGCCGATGGCTGCGTTCACGATGATGGCGTTTTCAAACGCCTGCCGCGTCAGGATTTTCGAGAGGTACATTTCCTCGCGCACCATCTCCACAATGCGCCGCCCCGACAAGTGCGACAGCACCTTGCGCCGCGAATCGGCTGCGGGAATGGCCGCGTTGTTGGGCAACGAAAGCCCGAGAGCCTCCACCATCGAGGCCATCGTGGAGGCCGTGCCCATTACGGCGCAGTGGCCTTGCGTGCGGGCCATGCACGCTTCGGCTTCCACAAACTCTTCCTGTGTGAGTTCGCCGAGCTTGTACTGTTCGGCCATGCGCCACACATCCGACGTGCCGATGACCCCGCCCCGCCAGCGGCCTTTCATCATCGGCCCGCCCGAAATCACCAGCGTGGGCAAATCCACGCTGGCCGCTCCCATGATCAGCGACGGTGTGGTTTTGTCGCAGCCGCAGAGCAGCACCACGCCGTCAATCGGGTTGGCCCGGATGGACTCCTCCACGTCCATGCTCGCCAAGTTGCGGTACAGCATGGCCGTCGGCTTGATCAGTGTCTCGCCCAGCGACATCACCGGAAACTCGACCGGAAAGCCGCCCGCCTCCCAAACGCCTTTTTTCACCGCCGCCGCCAGGTCGCGGAAGTGCGCGTTGCACGGGGTCAGCTCCGACCAAGTGTTGCAGATGCCGATGACCGGCTTGCCCACAAACTCGTCGTGCGGAATGCCTTGGTTTTTCATCCAGGCCCGGTAAATGAAGCCGTCTTTGCCGGTTTTGCCGAACCATTGTTGCGAACGTAGCTTTGGGGTTTTCTCTTGCATGGCGGTGGTGTCGTTTATCGTTTAACGTTTATCGTGTTCCGTTCCCGCCGATTGCGGGATTTTCCTGCCCGTTCGGCGGACGGGCGTTTTGGGCAAAAAATGCCTAAAACGGCTTTTGTTGAAACATTTCCCTATTTCAAGGGTATTATTTGTTGGAGATTGCTTGGGATTTTGTTTTCGAGCGGCGTTTTGGGCAAAATTTGGTTAAAACGCTATGTCCGTAGCACATGCTTCAGCCTGTGCGAAACGTAAGTTCGGCGAAGCCAAATGCGAAGCATTTTTCTGCCTCAGCGCAAATGCGTAATACTATCCTCCCGACGGTAAAAACCCGCCTTCGGCGGCGCACAGGCTGAAGCATGTGCTAAGGAACTGCGTTTTGGGCGTTTTTTGCTTAAAACGCTTGCAAGCCAAAGATTGCCAAGCGGACAAAGATAATTTTTCGCACGCATATTCTCCCGGTAGCAAAACCTTAAAATGCTGTTATTTTTTCTCCATTAAATTCTAAATTGCGGCGTTTGGGCAAAATGGAAGCAAAAATCGCCAGAATCTTGACACTGAAAAATTTGCTTAATCGTTTAGGCAATTATAATACCCTTGATAGTTGGCTATATTTGTATGAACAACCTGAATTTCAGGCAAAAAGATGTAGAAAACAAACTTAAAGCAGCCGTTTGACGAACCATAGCCGTCGTCAGCCCATAAAAACTTGATTTACACAACATATTTTTTCATTCATCATGGACAAGTATTCTTACATCGCCAACGCGCACGGAGCCGTGATTGACGACCTGTACCGCTCCTACCGGGAAAACCCGGAGTCGGTGGACATCAGTTGGCAGAAATTCTTCGAGGGTTTTGAGTTTTCGCGCCAGTACGGCGAAGGCGGCTACACCAATGGCAACGGCACGGCTGCGGCCGAAAAGTCCGCCGCAACGGGCGTAAACGTAGAAAAAGAAATTGCGGTACGCAACCTGATTCACGGCTACCGGATGCGCGGCCACCTCAAATCGGACACCAACCCGGTGCGCCAACGCCGCGACCGCAAGCCGATGCTTGACTTGAAAGACTTCGGCCTGTCGGATGCCGACTTGGACACCACTTTCGAGGCCGCCAAAGACGTGCTGGGCCAGCCCGCCACGCTGCGCCGTCTGGTGGAGTCGCTCAAGAAAATCTACGAAGGCACCATCGGCTTCGAGTACATGTACATCCGTGAGCCGGAAGTGCTGGAGTATTTCAAACGCAAGGTTGAGAAAGAAGCGTTGGAATTTTCGCTCACGCCCGACGAGAAGAAACGAATCCTGTTCAAGCTCAACGAGGCGGTGGTGTTCGAGAACTTCCTGCACACCAAGTACATCGGCCAGAAGCGGTTTTCGCTGGAAGGCGGCGAAACCACCATTCCGGCTCTGGATGCCATCATTAGCCAAGCCGCCGAAGAAGGCGTGGTCGAGGTAATCATCGGCATGGCCCACCGGGGGCGGCTCAACGTGCTGGCCAACATCATGGGTAAGACGTACGAGAACATCTTCAACGAGTTTGAGGGAACCTACGTGCTGGACATGACCATGGGCGACGGCGACGTGAAGTACCACATGGGCTACGCCAGCCAAGTGGAAACGCCCGGCGGCAAAAAAGTGCAACTCAACCTGGCCCCGAACCCGTCGCACTTGGAGGCCGTAAACCCGGTGGTGGAAGGCTACGCCCGCGCTAAGGCCGACGTGCTTTACCACAGCGACTACGACAAGGTGCTGCCGATTCTCATCCACGGCGACGCGGCGGTGGCCGGCCAAGGCATTGTCTATGAAGTGACCCAAATGGCGAACTTGGGCGGCTACTACACCGGCGGCACCATCCACTTCGTAATCAACAACCAAGTCGGCTTCACCACCGACTTTGAGGATGCCCGGTCGAGCATCTACTGCACCGACGTTGCCAAAATCATCGACGCGCCGGTGCTGCACGTGAACGGCGACGACCCGGAGGCCGTGGTGTTCTGCGCCAAGCTGGCCGCCGACTTCCGGCAGCGTTTCAACCGCGACATTTTCATTGACATGGTGTGCTACCGCCGCCACGGCCACAACGAGTCGGACGAGCCGAAATTCACGCAGCCCACGCTGTACAACGTGATTTCCAAGCATCCCAACCCGCGTGAGATTTACAACAAGAAGCTGATTGCACGCGGCGACGTGGACGCGCAACTGGCCGAGAAGATGGACGAAGAATTCCGCAGCCAACTGCAAGACCGCCTCAACATGGTGAAGCAGAAGCCGTTGCCGTACTACTACCAGAAAAACGAGGAAGCATGGAACGCCCTGCGCCGCTCGACCCAAGAAGACTTCGACCAGTCGCCCGAAACCGGCGTGAGCCAAGACGTGATTGACAAAGTGGGGCAGAAACTGGTGGAAGTGCCCGCAGGTTTCCGGCCGTTGAAGCAGATAGAAAAACTGCTCAAAGACCGCCGCGAGATGTTTTTCGAGAAAAAGCAACTCAACTGGGCCTCTGCCGAACTGTTGGCTTACGGTTCCATCCTGCTCGAAGACAAAGTGGTGCGCCTCAGCGGTCAAGACGTGCAACGCGGCACGTTCAGCCACCGGCACGCCGTGCTGCACGATGCCGAAACCAACGAAGCCTACAACAGCCTCGACTTCACGGCCGAAGGCAAGGACAAGTTCATGATTTACAACTCGTTGCTCAGCGAATACGGCGTGCTGGGCTTCGAGTTCGGCTACGCCATGGCAAACCCCAACGCCTTGGTGCTTTGGGAGGCGCAGTTCGGCGACTTCGGCAATGGTGCGCAGGTGATGATTGACCAGTTCATCGCCCCGTCCGAAACCAAATGGCAGCGCATGAACGGCTTGGTGATGTTACTGCCGCACGGCTACGAAGGCCAAGGCCCCGAACACTCCAACGCCCGCCCGGAGCGGTTCCTGCAACTGGCCGCCGAAAACAACATCGTGGTTGCCAACGTGACCAAGCCGGCCAACTTCTTCCACCTGTTGCGCCGCCAGTTGGTGTGGCCGTTCCGCAAACCGCTCATCGTGATGTCGCCCAAGTCCATGCTGCGCCA
Source organism: Cytophagales bacterium (assembly GCA_025455595.1). Taxonomy (GTDB): domain Bacteria; phylum Bacteroidota; class Bacteroidia; order Cytophagales; family 172606-1; genus Xanthocytophaga. The sequence goes on from JALOMD010000327.1 coordinate 4,022, forward strand.
CCCGCTGGCCATGTCGCCGCTGGAAGACTTCACCAAAGGCGGCTTCCGCGAAGTGGTTGCCGACACGCTGGATGCCAAGAAGGTGAAAAAAGTGCTGCTTTGCTCCGGCAAACTGTACTACGAACTTTTGGAAGCCCGCCAAGAACAGAAGCGCGACGACATTGCCGTCATCGCCATCGAACAACTGCATCCGTTCCCGACCAAGCAAGTTCACGGCCTACTGACGCAGTATGACAAAAAAGCCAAAATCTACTGGGTGCAGGAAGAGCCGGAAAACATGGGCTATTGGTCGTACATCATGCGGGCGTACCGCTACGTGAACATGGAGGTGATTGCCCGCAAGGCCAGTGCCTCGCCCGCCACCGGATACGCCAAAGTACACGCCAAAGAACAAGCCGACATTCTGCAGAGGGCAATGGCGTAAAAACGTTCATCGTTTTGCGTTCATCGTTAATACGTATAGTGCGTTTTGGGCAAAAATTATCAGAATCAGGATTTACAGGATTAGCAGAAAAAACAGGATACGAAACATACGTCTGTTCGCGGACAAGAACCGGGACATAGAGGCTCAGCTTGGCAATGAGCGGGCAATTCTGTTTTTTCTGCTAATCCTGTAAATCCTGATTCAGACAACAAACCACGCCGCATTCACAAGAAAACATGGAAACGACAGCGAAAAAAGCAACCCCCAAGCAAACGCGGCGGTTTAGCAAAAGCGAAACACTGACGGCCGTTCAGGCAAAGACGGGGCGGCGCAGCCTGCGAATGAGTTTGAAAGACTTTCTTCGGCTCGATCCTGAAATTCCGGGCGTGAAACTGGAATGGAACGACGGCAAAATCGAACTGGAATACACCATGAAACCCGAAGAAAGAAAAATCATCGCAAAGGCGACATGCTGCTGCCGGAGGCAGATGTAAACTTGCTTTCTGTAGAAACCTACCGTCGTCCTGACGCAGCGTATTTGACCAAACAGCAAATAGACGACCCGGAAAATGCTCCGGCGGCACCGAGTTTTTTAATTGAAGTAATTTCGCCGTCGAATAGTGCCGGTGAAGTGGAACGGAAGATTGACGAGTATTTCAGGGCCGGTGTGGAAGTGGTGTGGGTAGTTTATCCGAACACCAAACGACTGTACATTTACACAAGTCCCAAACACGTGCAAATCTGCTCAGACGAGGACATTTGTTCGGCGGCTCCGGCAGTGCCTGAATTGCAGTTGACTGTAAACGAGATTTTCGCGTGAACACAGGCAAAAGACACGTTACAACTTCTGTTAAAAACGCATGAATCCTGATATTGAAGCAGCATGGATTGAGCTTGAAAATGATATTTCAGAAGCCGCTATTTCCGGGCGAGTAGAAAATTGGTTGAATTTGTACAAGGAATTGATAACCGCTGCCAAACAGCATGATTATCTCCAAAACTATTTTCCACTAACCAGTCATTATCGCCTGCGGTTTAGCATGGATAAGCATTTGCATGAAAGCTGGCCTTTTTTCTATTCTGTAGAACCTTTGCTTGATGAAAAGAAATACAAATACAAAGTGCATATTTCAATAGAAGACACAGAAGCCAGGTACTTCTCTGACGCTTATTCAGCTTTAGAATTTCTTACTGACCTGATGAGAAATATTAAGCCCACCAAATGGAAATAGTAGAAACAGACTTGGAGAGATTGCAAATTTCATTGCATTTAGCGTTTTAAGCAAATTTTGCCTAAAACGCCGAGACTGTCAAATATTCAATTCATCATTCCGAATTCATAATTCATCATTGACTTTATGGCATTAGACATCAAAATCCCCGCCGTCGGCGAATCCATCTCCGAAGTGACCATCTCGAAATGGAACAAGAAATCCGGCGACACCGTCCAAATGGACGAAGTGCTTTGCGAACTGGAGTCGGACAAGGCGACTTTTGAACTTAACGCCCCGGCCGCCGGGACGCTGCAAATCGTGGTGCAGGAAGGCGAAACCGTGGGCATTGACACCCTCATCGCCCGCATTGAGGATGCCAACGGCAAGCCCGCCGCGCCGCAAGCTGCCGCTGCGGCCAGCACCTCCGCCCCCACCGACCAGCCCAAACCCACCGCCTTTGCCGACGAACGGCCCCAAACCTACGCCGTGGACAAAGAACCGGCCAAGCCCGCCGCGCAACCTCAGCCGACTGCCGCCAACGGGCAAGTCGTGGAGATGAAAGTGCCCACCGTCGGCGAGTCCATCACCGAGGTAACCATCGGCACGTGGCACAAAAACGACGGCGACGCGGTGCAAGTCAACGACCTGCTCTGCGAAATCGAGTCGGACAAGGCGACTTTTGAACTTATAGCCGAGCAAGCGGGCACGCTGCGCATCGTGGCCCAAGCCGGCACCACGCTGCCCATCGGCGGAGTAATTTGCCGCATCGAGACGACGGCCGGAGCCGCCGCCGCGCCGCAACCCGCCGCCACGCCCACCCAGCCCGTGCAAGCCACGCAACCGGCCGCCTCCGGCGAGAAAACCTACGCCACTGGCACGCCTTCGCCAGCGGCGCAGAAAATACTGGCCGAAAAAGGCGTGGAACCCGCCCAAGTGCAAGGCACCGGCGTGGACGGCCGCATCACCAAGGAAGACGCAATGAAAGCGCAGAGGTCAGAGGTCAGAAGTCCAAGACCCAAGACTCCGGCGGCACCCGGGCCGAGCGTCGCGAAAAAATGACTTCGCTGCGCAAAACCGTGGCCCGGCGGCTGGTGGCGGTGAAAAACGAAACGGCCATGCTCACCACGTTCAACGAGGTGGACATGAAGCCGATCATGGAACTGCGGGCCAAGTACAAAGACAAATTCAAGGAAAAACACAACGTGGGGCTGGGCTTCATGTCGTTTTTCACGAAAGCCTGCTGCGTGGCCCTGCAAGAATGGCCAGCCGTAAACGCCATGATTGACGGCGACGAAATCGTCTATCACCAGTACGCCGACATTTCCATCGCCGTTTCGGCACCGAAAGGGCTGGTGGTGCCCATCATCCGCAACGCCGACCAAATGAGTTTCGCGCAAATCGAGGCCGAAATCGTGCGGCTGGCGGGCAAGGACAAAGACAACAAGCTGACCATCGAAG
>JALOMD010000765.1 GCA_025455595.1 Cytophagales bacterium
GATGAGTTGGTGAAAAATCTGAAGCATTGTCAGGCCAGAGAATCATTGGAAATCTTCGCTTACGTAATTATGACCAGCCATGTCCACTTGCTATGCCGCCGAACTGAAGGATTGTTAAGCGAATTGCTCGGAAGATTCAAAGGTTACACAGCCAAACAGATTATCAATCAGATTCGGGAGAATCAACAAGAAAGCCGTAAAAAGTGGCTTCTACAGGCGTTTGCCTATCATGCGAAGTCCCAAGAACAAAACGCCGAAAACATGTTCTGGCAGAAAACCAGCCATCCAATAGAGGTTATTACACCGGAAATGTTCCGACAGAAGATGGATTACATTCACAACAATCCGCTGGCGGCGGGCATTGTCACTGATCCAAGTTACTATTGCTACAGCAGTGCCAATCCCATGTCACCTTTGAAAATGAACGACTATTGAACCCCAACGCAGCCGCTCGCTTTTAGCGAGTGGCACCTGTCCCGATGGCGAAGCCACATCGGGTCGGCCTCTGGCCGGGTTTGTCAAAGGAATGTTAAGAGTTAATGTCCGACGTTTTGGGCGAAAAATGTTTAAAACGGCGATGCGAAAGATTTTTCATACCGAGTTTGCACACAGCGGCCAGAGGCCGCCCGGCGTTGGCTGCGGGCTGTTCTTGAAGCGTTTTAAGCATTTTTTGCCCAAAACGTACCGTTACAATTCGCTAAAAACCAAGGGTTTTGCACTTTCAAAAGATACTATTTCTCGGCTGAACAATTAGCCATTCAACAATTTTTACTATGCACATCGCAGAATTTTCCGTCAAAAACTGGCAGTTTATGCTGGTGATGTTCATCGCCGTGGTGGGGCTGGGCGTGAACTCGCTGCTGACCATGCCGCGTGGCGAAGACCCTGAGTTTCAAGCCCCTTCGTTCAGTTTGGTCATCGTGTATCCCGGCACCGACCCGGCCGACATGGAAGAACTCGTCGTGGATCCGGTGGAGAAACGCCTCAACGAACTCGAAAACGTCAAGAACATTTTTTCCAGCATTGACGACGGGCTGGCCGTGGTGACCGTTGAGTACAAGTACGAAACCGACCCCGACGAGAAATACCAGGAAATCGTGCGGGAAGTGAACGCGCTGCGAACCGTTTTGCCGCAGGACATTTTCGCCATCGAAATCCGCAAGTTTTCGCCGACGGATGTGAGCATTTTGCAAACCGCATTGGTCTCAGAGACAGCGTCTTACAAAACCTTGGGCGACTACGCCGACCGGCTGAAAGAACGCCTCGAAAAAGTGAAAAACCTGAAAAACGTGGACGACTGGGGCTACCCCGAGCAGACCGTTCGCATTGCACTGAACGTGGAGAAAATGGCGCAAGACGGCATTCCGGTGAACCGCGTGGTGCAGGCGTTGCAAAGCGAAAACCTGAACATTCCGGCGGGCAGCGTGAACCTGAACACCCGCAAATTCAACGTCAAGACCAGCGGTGACTACGCCTCGCTGGACGAAATGCGCAACACGATTGTCTATACGTCGGGCAGCAAAATCATTTACCTGCGCGACGTGGCCGATGTGAACTACAACTACGACGAAGAAAAACACCTCACGCGCCTCAACGGTCGGCGTTGCGTGTTGGTGACGGCCAGCCAGAAAGCCAACGAAAACATCTTCAAAGTCGGCGATGCCATCAATCCGGTTGGCGTTGGGCATTTTGGTGGACGACTCGATTGTGGTGGTAGAGAACATCGAACGGTATTTGCGCGAAGGATACGCCAAGAAAGAAGCGGCTATCAAAGCCACCAAGCAGATTACGTTTGCCGTCATCGGCTGCACCACCACGCTGATTCTGGCGTTCATGCCGCTCAATTTCCTGCCCGAAGCCTCCGGCGATTTCATCCGCAGCTTGCCTATCGCGGTCACTTTCACAGTGTTATCCTCGCTGATTGTGTCGCTCACGATTGTGCCGTTCCTGTCGAGCCGCATGTTGTCGCACCACCACAATCCGGAAGGAAATTTCTTTCTGCGGATGCTGAAAAAAGGCATCAGCGGCACGTACAGCAAGCTGCTGCACTGGGCGTTGGCGCGTCCGGTGCTGACGCTGGTGGCCGCCGGGGTCATTTTCGCCGGAGCCATTGCCCTGTTGCCCAGCGTCGGGTTCAGTTTGTTCCCGAAATCCGAGAAACCGATGTTTCTGATCAACATCGAAACGCCCGAAGGAGCCAACATCTACGAAACCGACCGGGTGACCCGTTACGTGGAGGCCGGACTGAAGGAAACGCCTGAAATCCAGTATTTTACGAGCAACGTGGGCAAAGGCAATCCGCGCATTTACTACAACGTGATTCAGAAAGGCGAGTCGCCGAACTTTGCGCAGATTTTCGTGCAGTCGGAGGAGATGCCCGTACCCGACAAAGTGGCCCTGATTGACCGCCTGCGGGTGAAATTCCAGCAGTATCCGAACGCCAAAATCGAGGTGAAAGACTTTGAGCAAGGCCCGAACCAAGAAGCCCCGATTGCGATTCGCGTGTTCGGCGAAAACTTGGACACGATGCGTACGGTGG
>JALOMD010000328.1 GCA_025455595.1 Cytophagales bacterium
GGCACCACCATGCGCTTCCTGACCGCCTACGCCGCCGTGACCAACGCCGACAAAATCCTGACCGGCACGCCGCGCATGTGCGAACGGCCCATCGGCTTGTTGGTGGACGCGCTGCGGACATTGGGGGCCGACATTTCGTATCTGAACAACGAAGGCTATCCGCCGCTGCACGTGCGGGGGCTTCGGCCGAACGGCACCAACCGCGTTGCCATCCGGGGCGACGTGAGCAGCCAGTACATCTCGGCGTTGCTCATGATTGCGCCGCTGCTGCCCGGCGGACTGACAATCGAGCTGACGGGGGCCGTCGGCTCGCGGCCGTACATTGAGATGACGCTGCGGCAGATGGAGGCGTTCGGGGTGCGGCACACGTGGGCCGAAAACACCATCACCGTGTCGCCGCAAAATTACCAACCGACTGACTACCAGATAGAATCGGACTGGTCGGGGGCGAGCTATTGGTACAGCATCGCGGCACTGGCCGACGAGGCGGATATTGAGCTGCTGGGTCTGAAACAAAACTCGCTGCAAGGCGACAGCCGCATCGCCGACATCATGGTGCCGCTCGGTGTGTCTTCCACGTTCACCAATCGGGGCGTGCGTTTGCAGAAAATCGCCGCCCAGCCCAGCATCGCCGTTGACTTCACCGACTGCCCCGACTTGGCCCAAACCGTGGCCGTGTGCTGCGCCGCCAAAGGCGTGGAGGCTACGTTTACGGGCATCGAAAGCCTGAAAATCAAGGAAACCGACCGGGTGGCGGCCCTGCAAAACGAACTCCGCAGGTTCGGCGCGGACTTGGTGGAAACGGAGCCGAACCAAAAGTACCGAATTCAGAATTCAGAATTCAGAATTCAGAATTTGGTGTTCCGCACTTACGACGACCACCGGATGGCGATGGCGTTTGCGCCGCTGGCGTTGAAGCAACCCATCGTTATTGAACATCCGACCGTGGTGGTGAAATCGTACCCCGGCTTTTGGGACGATCTGCGGCAGGCCGGATTTGAAGCCTCTCCCAATCCGCTCCCATAGCAGGGCTTTCTGTTTTCAAGGCGTTTTGGGCAAAATTTGCTTAAAACGCAAAGGCCCTCACCCCCCAGCCCCTCTCCCAAGGGAGAGGGGTGACTGTTCAACCGAACGAGCCTTTTGTGCCGAACACGTTCAGATGGGAGGCCCGGTTCATCGCAAAACACACCCCTCTCCTTGTGGGAGAGGGGCCGGGGGTGAGGGTTTTTCCGGCGGATTCATGTGACAAAAACGCGCCTTCTGTTTACATACAGGGGATAATTGACATTAAACCCACAATAGGGGCGAATAACTGTTCGCCTGTTTCTCGCAGGCTCGCATCGCCTTTTGCGTTTGGCGCGGGAACAAGGGCGACCAGCCTGTCGCCCTTACACAAGAGCGTTTTAAGCAAAATTTGCCCAAAACGCCTCCCATGAAAATCGGATACATTTAGCTCGCTCGACAAAATGATTAAAAATCTATTTTTAACTCTATTGTACACAGCATTACTGTTTTCGTGTACAGAAAAATCGGCGAAAAATGCTGAAAACACTTTGCCCGAAGCGGATAGTGTGTCAATTGACAGTGCTGCAAACAATGCTACCACAAACGCCGCAAGCGACACGGCCACTTTCCGGTGGATGACCGAACTGTGCGACAACACGGGTGTTTACAATCCGAAACAATACACCGCTGAACAACTACAGAACACTTACAAATTGTGGTTTGAAGGCGTTAGGCTCGAATCAGTTAGCATGGTGTTCAAGCCGGGCGATGTGGCGAAAGTGGACGTGGACAAGCTGACAAAGGAATACGAAGAAAAAAAGAAAAAAATTGCGGCTATGTCGGTGGTGGACATGCCGTATTGGCAGAACCTGAAAAAACAGCATTTGCAAGAACTGGACACGCGGTACGAGCTGGAAAAACTCACCGCCCAAGCGTACACCAATCCGTCGGTATTGCTGAACACTCGCTATTCCAAGCAGGGCCCCGGATTTGCCGAGGCTTTGGTGTCGGGCGATACGGCGGCTGTGTTGGCGGCGTGGCGCAACCTTGCGGAAAAGCTGAAACCCAACAACGGCTTGGGCGATTACGCATGGAAAGTCAACTCGCCCGACCGACTGGAACACGCGAAGATAGATTTGGTTACCTTCGGCTGGTACAATTGCGCCAACAGCCAACTGCCCAAAGCTTTTCTATATACAGACGGAAATTTAGGGGATGAGTTCAAAAAACTGTTCAAGAAAGTGGAGAGCGAATGCGACGAACCATGAAAGATTATTTCACAGAATTGATCGACTACGAGGCATGGGCCAATCGCCGTGTGACGGAGGCATTCCTACGGGTGGAAAATCCGCCGGAACGAGCCGCTCAATTGGTGTCGCACGTGCTGACGGCGCAACACAATTGGCACGCCCGGCTTACGCAACAACCGGCTCGACTGAAGATTTGGGAAACGATTCCTACGGCGCAACTGCTGCCGTTGCTGACCGAAATTGGCACCGATTTCCGTACGTTCGTCGCCAACTTGCCTGAGGACGGACTGGATGCGCCTGTGAAGTATGCCAACAGCAAAGGCGAGCCATTTGTCAGCACCGTTCGCCAAATACTGACGCACTTGCAATTGCACGCGGCTTATCATCGCGGACAAATCGTGCAATTACTGAAACCTTTGTTGACCGAAGTGCCAGCGACGGATTATATTTTCTACACGCGGCAAAAGAATGTTGTTTAGCAACTGTGTGCCATTCGCACCACTTGGCGTTTTAAGCATTTTTTGCCCAAAACGCCAAGTGGCGTGAACCACGTAAGTTTGCTGTATTGTACAAATCCACAACAAAAAAGGCCGCTACAAATACGTAGCGGCCTTTTTGTATAAACCCAGCGTTCAAAGACACCGGGAAATCCGTTTTACTTTAAGTCAAACCGGTCAAGGTTCATCACTTTGTTCCAAGCGGCCACGAAGTCTTTCACAAACTTCTCTTGCGAATCGGCGCAGCCATAAACTTCGGCAAGGGCACGCAGTTCGGAGTTTGAGCCGAAAACCAAGTCCACACGGGTGCCTGTCCATTTCACCGCGCCGGTGTTTCGGTCGCGGCCTTCGAACACGTCTTGTGCGTCAGAAGCGGCACGCCACGTCGTACCCAAATCCAGCAAGTTCACAAAGAAATCGTTGGTCAGCGTTTCCGGGCGGTTGGTGAAAACCCCGTGCTTCGAACCGTTGTAGTTGGTGTTCAGCACCCGCATGCCACCGACCAGGACGGTCAATTCCGGGGCGGTCAGGTTCAGCAGTTGCGCCTTGTCCACCAGCATTTCTTCAGCAGAAATGCCTTTGTAGCGAGCTTTCAGGTAGTTGCGGAAACCATCGGCAGCCGGCTCCAGCACCGCAAACGACTCCACATCGGTTTGCTCGGCGGTGGCATCGGCCCGGCCCGGTGTGAACGGAACGGTCACGTGGATGCCCGCTTTTTTGGCGGCAGTTTCAACGGCAGCGCATCCACCCAGCACAATCACGTCGGCCAGCGACACCCGCTTGCCGTTGGTTTGGATGCCGTTGAATTCTCCTTGAATCGTTTCCAGTGTGTCCAGCACTTTCGATAACTGCGCGGGATTGTTCACTTCCCAGTATTTCTGCGGAGCCAACCGGATGCGGGCACCATTGGCACCACCCCGCTTGTCCGAACCCCGGAAGGTCGAGGCCGAAGCCCACGCCGTGGATACCAACTGGCTGATTGTCAAGCCCGACGCGAGGATGTTTGCTTTGAGAGCGGCAATGTCGGCAGCGTCAATCAGTTGGTGCGTAACGGCCGGAACAGGGTCTTGCCAGATCAATTCTTCGGTGGGCACTTCCGGACCGAGATAACGGACACGCGGCCCCATGTCGCGGTGCGTGAGTTTGAACCACGCACGGGCAAAGGCATCGGCAAACTCGTCGGGGTTCTCCAAGAAACGCCGCGAAATTTTCTCGTAGGCCGGATCAACCCGCAACGACAAATCGGTGGTCAGCATCATCGGCTTGTGACGCTTGTTGGGGTCATACGCATCCGGGATAATCGCATCCGCGTTTTTAGCCACCCACTGGTGCGCCCCGCCGGGACTCTTGGTCAGTTCCCATTCGAAGCCAAACAGGTTCTCAAAATAGTTGTTACTCCACTGGGTCGGTGTCTTCGTCCAAGTCACTTCCAAGCCGCTCGTGATGGTGTCCGGGCCTTTTCCCGTGCCATAGCTGTTTTTCCAGCCAAAGCCTTGTTCTTCGATGGAAGCGGCTTCCGGGTCTTTGCCAACGTGGTCGGACGAAGCCGCTCCGTGCGTTTTGCCGAAGCTGTGTCCGCCCGCAATCAGGGCAACGGTTTCTTCGTCGTTCATGGCCATCCGGCCAAACGTTTCGCGGATGTCGCGTGCGGCGGCCAAAGGATCAGGGTTGCCGTTGGGACCTTCGGGGTTTACGTAGATCAACCCCATGTGCGCCGCTGCCAGCGGTTGTTCCAAATCATTGGCGTGCATCGGGCGACCAGGGTCTTCGTCGGACGACACCACTCCTTGATCAACCACACCCGGCGAGCCGTTGCTGTACCGGGCATCGTTACCCAGCCAAGTCTTTTCAGAACCCCAGTACACATCTTCTTGCGGCTCCCAAACGTCTTCGCGGCCACCGCCAAACCCGAACGTTTTGAAGCCCATGGATTCAAGGGCCACGTTGCCTGCCAGAATCATCAGGTCGGCCCAGGAAATCTTCCGTCCGTATTTCTGCTTGATGGGCCACAGCAGGCGACGCGCTTTGTCGAGGCTTACGTTGTCGGGCCAGCTATTGAGCGGCGCGAAGCGTTGCATGCCCGCTCCGGCTCCGCCGCGACCATCACCGATCCGGTACGTGCCCGCGCTGTGCCAGGCCATGCGG
>JALOMD010000329.1 GCA_025455595.1 Cytophagales bacterium
CCGATGTGCAAAATCTCTTTGCCCCAACACAAATGACATGAACAAACAAGTGATTATGAACTGGAGCGGGGGCAAAGACTCCGCCTTGGCCTTGCACCGGTTGTTGCAAAATCCCGCATGCACGGTTTCGCACTTGCTCACCACCGCGAATCGGACATTGAACCGCGTGAGTATGCACGGCGTGCGGATGGAACTGTTGGAGCAGCAGGCGCAAAGCATCGGCATTCCGTTGCACAAAGTCTGGTTGTCCGAAACCGTCTCGATGCAATCTTACTCGCAGACGATGCAGCAAACACTAAAAAGCCTGAAAACCGACAGCCTCACACAGGCGGCCTTTGGCGATATTTTTCTGGAAGATTTGAAGCAATACCGTGAAAATCAGTTGGCAACTGCGGGATTTCAGGGCGTGTTTCCCCTCTGGCAAGAAAACCCGCACCGGCTCATAGACGAATTCATCGAACAAGGTTTCAAGGCCGTAATCGTGTGCGTAAACGAAGCCCGATTGGACGCGTCTTTCGTAGGTCGTCCGCTGGATCGGGATTTTGTCAAAGACTTGCCCGCCGGGGTGGATGTGTGCGGCGAAAACGGAGAATACCACAGCTTTGTCTATGACGGCCCCCTTTTCAGGCATCCCGTTGCGTTCACCCACGGCGAAAAAGTCCGCCGTACCTACACGCCGGTGCAGCCCTCGGACGGCGACAATTGCTACCGTTCTGCGTCGAACACGCCGTGGGATACCGGATTCTGGTACCAGGATTTGGTTCCGCTTGCCACGCGTTGACTGTTCACAGTTTACGGTTTGCAGTTTACGGTTTGCAGTTTACCGTTAGAGGTTGTCTAAAATTTTGTTTCACGGCAGCGTTTTGGGCAAAAATTGATAAATCCCGCAATCGGCGGGAATGCTCAAAACGACCAGTCGGAGGTTCGCTGAATTGCACTATTCCGAAATGAAAGTCTGTCAGTTTTTATACTATTCTAAGCCTGTTAGACAACCTATAGAAAATAGTATCTTCTGAAAACGCAAAACCCCAAACAGCAAACCGTAAACAGAAGACTAAACCCGAAAACTTTTCAAGACAACATGAAGTCATTTTCCATACAAAGCCCTGATTCCGAGATACTTCCTGCGATTCGGCAAAAAATAGACAATAAAACCAAGCCCGCGGGGGCGTTGGGCGATTTGGAGACGATAGCCTTGCAAATCGCCTGGATTCAACAGACGCTTTCGCCTCAACTGACCAACCCGCATGTAGTCGTTTTCGCCGCCGACCACGGCATTGCCGAAAGCGGCGTGAGCAAATACCCGCAGGCCGTGACGCAACAGATGGTGTTGAACTTTGCCAACGGCGGTGCGGCCATCAATGTCTTTTGCCGGCAACACGGCATCCGCTTGCAAGTGGTGGATGCCGGAGTAAAGAATAGTGAATTAATTTATAAAAGTAAATTTACAAATATAATAAACAATAAAACAGCCGAAGGAACCCGAAACTTCCTGCACGAACCGGCGATGACGGTGCCGCAATGCGAGCAAGCCATTGAAAAAGGAGCCGACGTTGTTACAGCCGCCAGCCAAAAAGGTTGCAACGTGATTGGTTTCGGCGAAATGGGCATCGGCAACACATCCGCTGCGGCGGTGTTGATGCACCTGTTTACCGGCATTCCGCTGGCCGACTGCGTAGGTCGTGGCACCGGCCTGGACGATGCGGGTTGGCGGCATAAATACGCGGTGTTGAGCCAGGCGGTGGCCCATTATCACGTCCAAGCCGATGCCGATTCCTGCAAAGAGCCGCTGTCTGTTTTATCGTATTTCGGCGGCTTTGAAATCGTCCAGATGTGCGGGGCATTCCTGCAAGCCGCCGCCCACCGGATGGTGATCTTGGTGGATGGGTTTATTGCCACGGCGGCATTGTTGGCCGCTTGTCAATTTCAGCCGCAAGTGCTGGATTACTGCGTATTTTGCCACCAGTCCACCGAAGCCGGGCACGCCAAAATAGTATCTTTTCTGGGTGCCAAACCCCTGCTGCATTTGTCCATGCGGCTGGGAGAGGGGAGTGGCTGCGCGGTGGCCTATCCGCTGGTAGAGTCGGCAGTGCGTTTCTTTACTGAAATGGCAAGCTTTGAATCAGCGCAGGTCAGTACAGCGTGAGCAAATGAATGAATGAGTGAGTGAGTGAATGAGTGAATGAGTGAATGAGTGAATGAAAAAATAACTGATAATCAATGATTTACAAATCAAATGATAAGACATGGGCTGATTTTTATTTTGACTGAATAAGTACGTGTGTACCAATAGTTTTATCTATCCCGACAGGTCAGGACACTTGACAAGTAATTGAAAATCAACAGATTGTATTGCCGGGCTAATTGCTAACTACTAATGACCAAATACTTACCACTGACGACTGACTACTAACGACTTTGTACTTACGTATGAAAAGACAGTTACACATCTTCCTGAACGCCATCATGTTTTATACCCGCATTCCGGTGCCGCGATGGATGCATCATGACGAAGAATTGCTCAACAAAGCTACCATCTATTTCCCCATCGTGGGTTGGATGGTGGCGTTGTTTACCTTTCTTATATTTTATATTTTTAAATTTATTTTTATAAATAACATTTCTATACTACTAAGCATCTGCGCTGGCGTGCTGCTTACCGGAGCCTTCCATGAAGACGGCTTTGCCGATGTGTGTGATGGCTTTGGCGGGGGTTGGACAAAAGAGAAAATTCTGGAGATTATGAAAGACAGCCGGGTGGGTACGTACGGCGTGGTGGGCTTGGGGCTGCTGTTGTCGCTTAAGTTCTACTGCCTGACCGCCGTAGCGGATGCTCTTTCGGGAAATCAACTATGGACTTTGCTGCTGGTGTTTGCCACCGCACACAGCCTGAGTCGGTTTACGGCGGCCACGTTTGTTTACACGCACGCGTACGTGCGCGAAGATGCCCAGAGCAAAGCAAAACCGGTGGCAAAAAAACTTACGTTTGCCGAACTGTGCCTTGCGGGATTTTTCGCGTTGTTGCCTTTGGCCGGGCTGGGGTTTGCTACGCAAAATCCATACTATTTTCTGTTGCTCATTCCTTTGTGGCTTACCAAACGGTACCTGGGGTGGTACTTTGCCAAGTGGATTGGCGGCTACACCGGCGACTGCCTGGGAGCCACGCAGCAGGTTTCGGAAGTCGTTCTTTATCTCTCGGTGCTGGCTTTATGGAGATTTACCTGATCCGCCATACGCGTGTGGCGGTGCCAAAATCGGTTTGCTACGGACAAAGCGATGTGCCGGTAGCCGATACGTTTGATAGTGACAAAGAAAGCGTTCTCTCCAAACTGAGCCGTTTGAAAAATCCGCTGGTGTACAGCAGTCCGGCCAGCCGCTGCCGGGTGTTGGCCGATTGTCTGGGCGATACAGTTCAAACAGATGAACGCTTGCAGGAACTGCATTTTGGCCGTTGGGAAATGCAACCTTGGGAAGCCATTTCACCGGCAGAACTCAATCCTTGGATGGATGATTTTGTGCATGTTTCCCCACCCGACGGCGAAAGCTTTGCGCAGTTGCACCACCGCTGTCTGGATTTTTGGGCGGAATTAATTCAGGCAAATTCTCAGGACGCAGTCGTTTTGGTTACACACGCGGGTGTGATTCGGAGTTTGCTTTGTCACTGTCTGGGCGTGCCGCTTGCCAACGCCTTTCGGCTGGCGGTGGACTACGGGTTTGTCTGTCGGATTCGCTGTCTTGACGGCGTTCCAGTGATACAGTTTTGAAAGACATATATTGTTTTATAATTTACATTATGTTAAGTAACTTATTTCAAACTCTCCCCGCTCTCACTAAAACCGTGTCCTTGGACGACGGAGTTTTGCGCAAGTCCTGAGCTGACAATCAACGACTTATGCGTGGCGGATTTGCCAAAAATTGCCTAAAACGGCTTTTTGTACAGAAAATCACTTGCGTGCTTTGAGCGTTCCCGCCTATTGCGGAATTTCTTAATTTTTGCCTAAATCGCTGATTGTTAACCGAAAGTAACTCTAATCACTCCCAAGCCAGCACTTGGGGAAACAATACGCGGTCTTCCAGCCAAGCGTGCCGCTCCAAGTCTGTCCGCAAGTCGGCAAACCGGACGGCCAGTTCATTGTAAACACCGGTGCCGGGCTGGGTGTCGAGCAGCAGCCGGTTCAGGGCCTCCAGCCGTGCCAAGCCCGCTGCGGCGGTCTGGTGTTCGGCCGCCAACTGCCGAACCAGCCGCCGCCACGGATCAGCCTACGGTTTGGCGGCCCCGTGCGGCAGGCGGGCCGTGCGCTGCCGCAACCGGATATGCCGGAACAGAAAACGGGTTTCCTTGATGCCGTGCAGGCGCAGCATCTCGCGCAGTTCGCCAAACCAATCCGCCAACACCGTCAACTCAGGATGGGTGTCGGCGTGGCGGTGCAGCAACTCCCCTATTGCCGCCAACCGCCGGTTCAGGTGCTGCTCGTGCCAGCGGCCCAAAAATTCGGTCAGGTCGTTCAAATTTTCCGGTGAATGCATCTGTTTTCGGTTAGGCGTTTTGGAGATTGTTTAAAATTCCATTTTGACGGGCGTTCCCGCCGGTTGCGGGATTTTCAATACCGCCTTCTGCGGCATCTTCGTTTTGAGCAAAAAACGCCCAAAACGCCCGTCTTTTGTCTTGACCGAGCCTGTTCCTTCCCTGTCTGCTGATAAGGAAGAACACAGTAAGCCGACTATCCGCATATTGATGTTTCCTGTTCAAAACAGATTGAATCAAACAGGCACTTGCAACTTGCAACTTGCCACTTGCCACTTACGACTACAAAGTACGGCCAAATAAATAAAAGATAAAAATATCTTTTTATACTAAAATCAACTTTTTACCTTTGTCCCGACCAAG
>JALOMD010000330.1 GCA_025455595.1 Cytophagales bacterium
CTTGAGATTTCGTACGTGGGATATTTGCCCAAGCAAGTCCCGGTGAACGGGCAGGCATCCCTGACGATCCGGTTAGACCCCGACCTTTCGCAACTGAACGAAATCGTAGTGATTGGTTACGGCACGCAGAAAAAATCGGACGTGACCGGTGCCATTGGTTCTATCAAAAGTGCAGACTTCAACCGTGGCGTGGTCACCAATCCGGGGCAGCTTTTGCAAGGCAAAGTGGCGGGTGTCAACATCACGACTGCCAGCGGGGAACCCGGGGCCGCCCAAAATGTCATTATCCGGGGCATCGGGAGCTTGCGTTCCGGTACGCAGCCGCTTTACGTGGTGGATGGCTTTCTGATTGACAATTCCTCGCAGGGCTTTGACACCAACCCGCTCAATTTCCTCAATCCCAACGACATTGAAAGCATAGACGTGCTCAAGGATGCCAGTGCCACGGCCGTGTACGGCTCGCGGGCATCCAACGGCGTTGTGGTCATCACCACCAAGAAAGGGAAATCCGGAAAAACGGAAATGAACTTCTCGGCTTCCACGGCATGGTCGTCAATGTCCAGACAACTTGACGTGTTCAGTGCCGACGAGTTTCGCCAGCAAGTGCGAAGCAACGGGGGCACGTTGGAGGATTTTAACGGAAACACCAACTGGCAAGACGAACTGACGCAAACGGGCCTGTCCACCCAAATTGACTTCTCCGTCGCCGGCTCGGCCAACGACAAGTTTTCCTACTACGCATCGGCAGGCTACCAAAACCAAGAAGGCATCCTGAAGAACAGCAACCTGAAACGCTACGCGGGCAAGCTGAACATCACGCAAAAGGCGTTCGATGGCAGGCTCAACGTGGACTACAGCTTGGCGGCCTCCCGCACCGAAAACCTGCGCCCGAGCATAGGTGCCACCATCAGGGACATGATCAGCCTGAATCCCACCGTGCCGGCCTTCACCGATGGAGAACCTACCTTGTTGACCACCAACGTCCTCAACCCGTTGAAAAGGAACGAAATCTACAGCGACAAGGCCGTCAACAACCGCATCTTGGCCACCATTTCACCGTCCATAGAACTCGTCAACGGTCTTGTGTACAAGCTCAACCTCGGCGTTGACTATTCGGCCACCAACCGCGACCAGCAATTCAGGCCTTTTCCGTCGGTGGTAAACGAGGCCAACGTTTCAAACGGGGCACTGTCCACGCTGATTGGTGCCAACACAAGCGGTCTGGTCGAAAACACCCTTACCTACAACTGGTCGCGGGGCGTTCACAGCCTTGTCGCGTTGGCAGGGCATTCGTACCAAAGCTTTCTGGAAGAAGGCCGGACGATTTCCTACAACGGCTTTGCCAACAACAACATCGAGCCCCGGTACCAAGACCAGACCAGCACAACGGTGTTCCCCACGTCGGTGAACGCGGTGGGTGTCAGGAACGAACTGCAGTCTTTCTTCGGCAGGGTCAACTACACGTTCAAGAACAAATACCTGTTCACGGCAACCCTACGCGCCGACGGTTCCTCCAAGTTCGGGGCCAACAACCGGTACGGGTATTTCCCTTCGGTGGCCGCCGGATGGAACATCGGCAACGAGGATTTCATGGCCAACTCGTTTTTCAGCAACCTGAAGCTGCGTGCCAGTTGGGGACAAACCGGCAACCAAGACATTCCTTCCAAAATCACAAAAGCCAGCTTCACCGAGAACCGACTGATCACCGGTGCCCAAAGTTTCAACACGTATCCCTTGGATCCCAACGCCACGGCCGTTGGCAATTATCCGTACGGCATCGTATTTACGCGTTTGGCTAACCCGAACCTGCAATGGGAGGTGTCCACCCAGGTCAATGCGGGCATTGATTTCGCGTTCTTCGAAAATCGCCTGAGCGGCACGCTGGACTATTTCAACAAGCAGTCGTCCAACATCCTGTTGGAAGTGACCCCGGCCGACCCTGTGCAGCCTACCGCTACGTTCTGGACCAATATCCGTAACATGAGGATTCAGAACAACGGTGTCGAGTTGGCACTGAATTACAGCGGCACCACCAACGGCGGCTTCTCTTACAACATCGGTGGCAACGTCACTTACATCCAGAACCGGGTGCAAGACTCTCCCTACTCGGTGCTGACCACCGGCGCGGCCCAAGGTTCGGGACAAACCGGTGCCACCATCAACGGCTACATCAACGGCGAGCCTATCGGGGCGTTTTACATGCTTGAGTTTGACGGCATTGGCGAAAACGGCCTCAACCGGTTCAGGGACACCAACGGCGACGGTGCCACGCTTGACAACGACCGTCGGGTAGTGGGCAGTGCCATCCCCCGGTTCATCTACGGCTATTACCTCAATTTCAGGTACAAGGGTTTTGACTTGGGCATCAACTTCAACGGCGTGGCCGGAAACAAAATCTACAACCACACAGCCATGAGCCTGTTCACCAAGGCGCAGTTGACCAAATCTAACAACACCACGGATTTTGCGGTGCAATACCCCAACGAGGCCATCTCGAACGCCAACACCGTGTCCACGCGGTACTTGGAGAATGGCTCTTTCCTGCGGCTGAACAACGCAACGTTGGGCTACAGCCTGTCGCCGGAAAAGGTCGGGTTGTCAAACGTTTTCCGCAATCTCCGGGTGTCGGTAACCGGGCAAAACCTGTTCGTCATCACCAATTATTCCGGATTTGACCCCGAAATCAACACCGGGTCAACCATCGGGGGAATCCAAACCTTCGGGATAGACTATTTCACTTATCCGCAGGCGAGGACATTCCTGATCAGCCTGAATGCAACGTTTTGAGTGGTTGAGCAAAAGTTTTGGTGTGTTTGCGTCCCGACCTGTCGGGACGCAATTGGTGAAAAGCTGTTCGGGATTTGCAAACGAAGTTCGGCGAAGCCAATCCCGAACCCGACTGTCAAGGATTTGTAATCCGAAAGCGAATCCACCAAACCTTTTGCCCGACTACTTAAGCGGCTGTTTTGAAAATCCATCACTTACAAAAACGAAATCACATGAAAAGCATACGATTGAACAAAACAATTCTGATAGCGACACTGCTGCTCACCTTTTTCGGGTGCACCACCTTGGAGGAAGAGATTCTGGACGAGTCGCTGACCGGAACCGGCCAAGCCGAAGTAATCAGCGGATCAATAGCCCCCGTGTACGGCCTGCTCCGCCAAGTGTGGCTGCACACCACCAATTTCGGCTTGCAGGAAGTTGCCTCCGACGAGGCCATCCTCCCCTACCGTGGCGGCACCGACTGGTTTGACGGCGGCAAGTTCATTGCGGTTCACCAGCATTTGATGACCCCCAGCAACGCGTTGGTAAGCGATACATGGACTTCAATCACGCTGTGCCTGTCGAGGGCCGTCATTGCCGAGGAAAGACTGAAGGCGGAAGTGGAAAAAGGCAACCAAGATGCCCAGCAGCCCCTTTATGAAATGATAGCCATGAATTCGTACCTGAACATGCTGGCACTCGACAACTGGGGGCTTATTTTCAAAAAAGAACGTTCAGACCAAATATCCGAAATCATAAGGGGGCAAGAGGCTGTCGCCTATCTCGAAAGCCGACTGTTGTCGGTGGCGAACGTGATAGCCAGTACGCCCAATCCGGGCCGGTTTAACAAAGATGCCGTGAGTGCCTTGCTGGCCCGGCTCTACCTGAATGCGGCCGTCTATCGCGACCCCTACGGCACGCCTAACTTCAGGCGGGAAGACATGGACAAGGTGATACAATACACCAACGGCATCATTGCGGGGTCGCGCACCTTGTCGGCGGAGTATTTCGCGCTGTTCAACGACAACAACAATACCAACACCGAACTGATTTTTTCCCTTGACCAGAGAGGTGTGTTACAAACCGAACACCAGCGGTGGGCCTACTGGTCTATCTCCGGCGACCAAGTGCCGAGACCTGAGTTCCCGAACACCCGGGGCACCGATGCCGCCGCCGCCACCCCTGACTTCATACAAACCTGGGTGGATGCCTACGGCAGCGTGGAGCAAGCAGAGGCCGATGCCCGTTTTTTCCAACGCAACACAATTGTGCCGGAAAACCTGCGGAACCTGACCGGCGTGACTCCGGCCAACGATGCCAACCATTTTTACTGCGTGGATGCCAGAGAGTTTGAAATGGACAGGGGCATTCTTCGCGGCGAGATATGGGGGCCCAGAAAAGACGCACGAGGAAACATTCTGACTTGCCCCGACGGAAAGGTGAGGGTGTATCCGGTGATCAACCGCCGAACCAGTGGTGCCAACCTCCGCTACGTCAACCATACGCTCAACGTTGATTTCACCGAACAGGGCAGCCTGCACAACACCGGTCACCGGTTTGCCAAACACCAGTTCAGCCGTACGGGCAACGACTGCTGCTCGTTCAGCAGTGTGGATATTGTACTGATCCGGCTGGGGGAGATTTACCTGATGCGGGCCGAAGCAAAGCTGAGAAACGGCGACAATGCCGGTGCCTTGGCGGACGTGAACACCCTGCGGACTTCCAGAACCGCCCGCCCGGCACAAACGCCGAAAGCGTTGACGGCCATCAATTTGGATGTGCTGTTCCGTGAAGCCGGCTTTGAACTGTACTGGGAGGGACTCAGACGAACCTACCAAATACGGTTCGGCAAATACGAAGGAAGCTGGACGGGCAAAACCGCCAGCGACGTAAGCAAAAGGCTGTTCCCCGTTCCGCAGCGAGCCATTGACGGAGCCTCCAGTGAAAGAGGGTTTTTGGTACAGAACCGGGGGTACTAAGTCATGAGTAGTTAGTCTTGGGTCTTGAGTTTTGAGTAGAAAACACAGTCAAACATTGAGTTTTCAGCCGCTTGTAAGTCGTTTTTTCTGCCAAATAACTCAAACTAAATGCGGGTGACTACTTAGCTCCTAACA
>JALOMD010000331.1 GCA_025455595.1 Cytophagales bacterium
CGGATGTCCATTGCCAGCAAGTCGCCGGTGATGCTGGTGCCGAGGCCGGCCAGCACTTGCTCCAACGCCTCGTGGGTAAGGCGCAATTGCTCGTAATGCCGCAGGTTGGTCACCAGCGTGTCGGTTTTGCGATAGTCGTCGGTGCGAACCTTGTCGAGCAGACGCTGACGCAGTTCGTCCAACCCCTGCCCCGTGGCGGCGGAGATGAAAAGCGGCCCCCCAACCCCCGAAGGGGGAGTCGGAAAGCCCCCTCCTTCGGAGGGGGTTGGGGGAGGCCGTTCCCCCTTCCGGGGTTGGGGGGCCGCGTCGGCTTTGTTTCCAACCGCCAGGTACGGTATTTCCAGCGATTTTATTTCCCTTAATTCGTCTTCCAGTTCTTCGGCGGTGGTTTGCGCCACGTCGTAGAGGTAGATAATCAGCGACGCTTGTTTGAGTTTTTCGCGGGTGCGGGCCACGCCCATGGCCTCGATGGTGTCTGTGGTGTGGCGCAGGCCGGCCGTGTCAATGAACCGGAAACGGATGCCTTCGATTTGGATTTCGTCTTCGATGAAGTCGCGGGTGGTGCCCGGTATGTCCGAGACAATGGCCTTTTCCTCGTTCAGCAACGCATTCAGCAGCGTGGACTTGCCCGCATTGGGCTTCCCGGCAATTACTGTAGGCACGCCGTTCTTGATTACATTTCCCAGCCGGAACGACTCTATTAATTTAGAAATCACAATTTGGATTTCTAAAACTAAATTCTTTAAATCCGTCCGGTTGGCAAACTCCACGTCTTCTTCGCCGAAGTCAAGCTCCAGTTCCACCAACGAGGCGAAATGCACCAATTGCTCGCGCAGGGTGCGGATTTGCTTCGAGAAGCCGCCGCGCATCTGGTGCAACGCCGCTTGGTGCGTGGCCTCCGAGTCGGCGTGGATAAGGTCGCCGATGGCCTCGGCTTGGGCCAAGTCAAACTGGCCGTTCAGGAATGCCCGTTTGGTGAATTCCCCCGGCTCGGCGAGGCGGGCACCGTATTTGAGCAAACCGCGGATGATGCGCTGCACCACGTAGCCCGACCCGTGGCAGGAGATTTCCACCACGTCTTCTTTGGTAAACGAAGTCGGGGCCTTGAACAGCGACACCAACACTTCGTCAAGCACTTCGTCGCCGTCGCGCAGGGTGCCGTAGTGAATCGTGTGCGAAGGTTGTTCTTGTAAATTTCTATTTCTAAACAATTGGTTACAAATCTCAATTGACTGCGTGCCCGACAAGCGGATTACGGCGATGGCTGAAGTGCCGGGCGGGGTGGCCGGGGCCACGATGGTATCGTCGAATGCAATCATGCTTTGCGTTTTGGGCGTTTTTTGGCTAAATCATCTTAACAGGCTTTGCCGGTTATTCGTGTGTTTGCAAATGTATGCTTCGCTTGAGCGTTTTGGGCAAAAATCGAAGCTACCGCACTTGGCGTGGGCGGTATTGAAAATCCCGCGTTCGGCGGGAACGCTTAAAACGACCTGAACTCGCTGGTCATGCCGCTGTGCGTCAGATAGCCTATCTCCGCCACAGCGGACAGGTGTCGGCAGACAGGAAATCGCAGTCTCGCCAAAGACGAACGTTTTGGGCGGTTTTTACAAAAAACGCCCAAAACGCCCATGATTAAGCCGGTACCGAGGTAGGCTGTTTGTTTGCATACGCACGCGCCGCGTTGCGTTTCTCCAAGTGCTTGCCCACTGCCACCGCCCCGAAAATCACGCCCGACACTGTGGCTATGGCCCCGGTGATGGAGCCGTTGAGCCACACGGCCAATGCGTAGCCCAGCACCGTAGCCGCCACGCCAATCACGCACGACAGCCACAGCATGGTTTTCAGGTGGTGGGTGAGGAGGTAGGCCGTGGCCGCCGGCACAATCAGAAACGCCACCACCAAAATGGCCCCGACCGATTCAAACGCCGCCACCGTAGTCAGCGAAACCACGCCCATGAGCAGGTAATGCCACAACGCCACGGCGTACCCGATGCTCAATGCAAAGGCCGGGTCGAAGGTGGTGATGACCAACTCCTTGTAACTTGTTACAATAAAAAATATTATGATAAGTAAAACACTTCCCATCACCCAAACCGCCCGTGGGCCGAGGTTGGTTCCGATAGGAGAGAAGAGCAGGTCAATGGGTACGTAGGCGATTTCGCCGTACAGCACGCAGTCTTGGTCAAGGTCAACTTGCCCGGCGAAGAGCGAAATCAATATGATGCCTAACGCGAACAGCCACGTGAACGTGATGCCAATGGCCGCGTCGCTTTGCAGCCGCACGCGCCGGTGAAGAAACTCGATGAGGAACGTGGCGAAAACCCCCAGCAGCCCGGCACCCACCAGCATGGGCAACGACTCACGGCTGCCGCTGAGTAAAAACGCCACCACTATGCCCGGCAGCACCGCGTGCGAAATGGCATCGCCGATCATGGCCATGCGGCGCAGCACCAAGAAGCAGCCCAGCAAGCTGCAACTCACCGCCACCAAGCAGCCCGTCAGTATAATCCAAAAGTCAGTCATGATAATTCAGAATTATGAATTTAGAATTCAGAACTGGGAAAACTCAAAACACTTTGTGACTGTTTAATATTTCTGCCCTTAGTGCCAAGTCGTAGGGGCGGGGCTTGCCCCCGCCCCTACGACTTGGCACTAAGGGCGAAAAAAGGCCAAAACGGAAAATCTTAAACAGTCACTTTATCTGTCCCACAGGGACGAGACATCGGCAGATAACGATTATAAACAGAAGGTACGCAACCCATTGCCGTAATTCGGTGGCGTAGGCGTTTTGGGCAAAAAACGCTCAAAACGGCAGGATTACAATTCATAATTCTGAATTCACAATTCTGAATTAATTAGGTATTTTCGTTTGGTGCGGGTCGTGCTGTGGGTATTGCAGCAGCTCCTGTAGTTTCAGTTCGATTTCCGGGGTGATGATGTGTTCGATCATTTCCGCATCCTCGTGTACGTGGTCAGGGGCAATGCGCAAGTATTGGGTCAGGTACAGTTCCCAAAGCCGGTGCAGCCGCGTGATGCGTTGTCCGTGCCGTTGTCCGGCGGAGGTCAACGCCCAACCGGTTTGGTTGCTGCGCAGGTAGCCGTCGCGGCGGAGGCGGCGCAGCGTCCGGTTTAGCCGCGAGGCGGGCACCGGACGGTGTTCGAGCAGGCGGCTGGCCGGGTAATAGGATCGAAAATCCTGTCCTTGCTCGCCGAGTTGGTAAAACGCCTTCAGCAAGTTGTCTTCCGCAATCTGCCAGCGGTTGCGGTACTGCCGCAGCCACCGGGGCACCAAGCCGCGTCCCGGTGCAAAACCGAACGACACCATTGCTATTAGAAACAGTGTCATCACCATCCACGGCCCGGTGGGCATGGCTGGGGCCGCAAACGAAACCGCCGTGCCTGTTAGGGCCGCAATGCCGCCGAACACCGCCGACAACACTACCATTACGCCGAGGCGGTTGGTCCAGCAACGGGCGGCGGCGGCGGGTGTAATCAAGATGGCGGCCATCAGCACCACGCCCACGGCCTGGATGCCCGTGACCACCGCCAGCACCGTCAGGCTGGTGAGCAGCCATTCGAGCCGCCGTACGGGCAAGCCGATGGCGCGGGCAAAGTTTTCGTCGAAACAAAGTAGCTTCAACTCCTTGTAAAACAGCACGATAGCTGCTACCAAGGCCAAAGCTACGGCTCCGAACACCAGCACGTCTTCGCGTAGGAGGGAGGCGGCCTTTCCGAACAAGAAGTGGTCGAGGCCCGACTGTGCGGCGTTGCCGTTTTGCTGGATAGAGGTGAGCAACAAGATGCCCACGCCGAAAAACACCGACAGCACCAGTCCCACGGCGGTGTCTTCTTTCAGTTTGGTGTGGCGCACGATGGCATCAATCGCGTAAACCGACAGCCAGCCCGTCACGAAAGCCCCAGCCAGCAAGTAAACCGGGTTCTTTGCGCCGGCCAGCATGAAGCCGAGGCACACGCCGGGCAACACCGCATGGGCCAGCGCATCGCCCAGCAACGATTTTTTTCGTAAGAACGCAAAGCATCCCACCACGGCCGCGCTGCCGGTGAGCAGCAAGCATCCCAATGTAACATACCGGATATTCGGGTCTGAGAAGTACATTTCGCGTTTATCGTTTCCCGTTTACTGTTTTGGGCGATTTTTGCCTAAAACACCTGATGATTTACTATTGTAAATCATTTATATTTTTAAATTAATAATTGTTAAATATATTCGTCACACTATTCAAAACCCCAGCCTGCATACCTTTCACCAAAGCGTTTTGGACAAAAAATGCCCAAAACGATAAACGCCAAACGGTAAACGCAAAACGTTCACCCCTCCCGCGCCGGGTAGCGTCCTTTCTCGATGAGTTCGGTTACGTTGGAAAGGACGGTGAGTTGGCTGCCGTAGGTTTCGCGGAGGGTTTCGCTGTTGAATACTTCAGCCGTAGGCCCGCTGGCCACCAGCCGGACGTTGAGCAGGATTGTCCAGTCGAAGTACTTGGGTACCGATTGCAGGTCATGGTGAACCACCAGCACGGTTTTGCCCTGCCGGGTGAGTTCGCGCAGGATTTCCACGATGGCCACTTCCGTCGCCATGTCCACACCGGCAAACGGCTCGTCCATGCAGTACAGTTGCGCGTCTTGTGCCAAGGCCCGCGCAATGAACACGCGTTGCTGCTGTCCGCCCGAAAGCTGCGAGATTTGCCGGTGGGCAAAGGCTTCCATTTTCACCTTCCGCAGCGATTCCTCGGCCACGGCCCGGTCCGACCGGCGCAGGCGACTGAACAGCCCGACTTTCCCGTAACGCCCCATGAGCACTACGTCTAACGCCGAGGCCGGAAAATCCCAGTCCACCGACTCGCGT
>JALOMD010000332.1 GCA_025455595.1 Cytophagales bacterium
GACATCACATAGGCAAACGCCGACCCGAACGCCGATTCCTTCTTGTTGTATTCCTTTAGGTCGTCAATGTACGTTGCCCACACCGCCTTGTCCGAAACCGGCGACGGCACACACACGTTGAAAACCTCTTTCTTGGACGGAACCGTGTAAACCGCCACCATTGCCATCATTTCCTTGGTCTTGTTGTCGAGCAGGCGATACAAGTACACGCGCCGCTCAATGCCGTCGCTGTATTTGAACACGTAGGGCGGCTTCATTTCGTAACGATCCAGTACGTAGGCATTCTCAAATTTCACGTACGTATCGCTTTCGAGATCTTTGATTGTCAGCGTCTTGGCTTTTTTGTACTCGTCGGCAGTGAGGGCACGGAAAGCCGTCTGGGCATTCAGCGACAGGCAGGCCAGCACGCAGACGAAGGCCAGAAGGGTAAGGGTCTTTTTCATCATTATTCTTGGGTTTTGAATGGTTGGGATTGTGAAACGTCACCAAGTTACGAAGCGACACGTTTTTTACAAACCTTCGCTTGCCTAAAATTTCAAAGTACAGCCTTTTTGCCTCATGTTTCACATAGGCGGCATCGCAAAACACAAAAGATTATTTTGTCTATTCGGCTATTTGCTTGCGTTTGCGTTTTGGGTAAAAATTGTCAAATCACGCAACAAGCGGGAACGGCCAAAACGCTTCCGGCATGAAACCTTGAACAGATTCTTAGCCGACAAATCAACCGTTGTTTTCCTTCCGAACCGAAAACCAAGTTCGCACCAGTGCGATTGTGGTGATGGCTAAGAAGAAAATGATGATGTAGTGGACATAGTCAATGATTTGAGGGAACGACCGGCCCAAAAAATAGCCCGCCAGCGGCAACGACGTGCCCCACACCACGCCGCCAACCACGTTGTAAAGCGTGAACATAGGCAACGGCATCTGGATGGTGCCCGCAATGATGGGCGAAAACGTGCGCACTACGGGCATGAACCGGGCGAAAACCAACGCCCGGCCTCCGTAACGGGCGAAAAACGCCCGCGACTGCTCCAAGTTGCGCCGTTTGAAAAAAAATGAGTCGGGGCGGTTTTCGAGGTTCCTGCCCAAAGCCTTGCCGAAGTAGTACCCCACGTAACTCCCCACAATTGCCGCCGCCACAATGCTCAGCACCACCACGTAAATAGGGAAGTCGAGCTGGCGGTTGCTGCAAAACAGTCCGGCTAAAAACAGCAGGTAGTCGCCGGGCAAAAAGAAGGCGAAAAAAAGCCCGTTTTCGGCAAAGACAATCAGCACCACCAGAAACAGGCCGCCGTATTTGATAATCTGCTCCGAATCGAGCAGAAACCGGAAAAACTCCGTAATGGATTCCATAATGAGGGTGTAAGGGTGGGGTTGGGCGGTCGGGGTCAATTTGGCCGCCGGATGCGAGTGGCAGCGCAACCCGACGCGAAGTAAGCGATTTTTCGCCAAACGCCGGGCGGGTAGCCGTTCCGCTGGGCACATAATTTTACAAGGGCGGTTTGTATTCCCGGACGAACGGGAAATGGCATAAGACTCATGTAAGGTTTGTTCGGTTTTTTCGCCAGTTTTTGTCTGGAATTAGCCGTATGTTTGCAACAGTACGCCGGGTTTGGGCAAACAACACCTTCTTTTTTCGCAAAAAAGGCGTTTACCATTTGTATCTGTGTCGAATTAATGGGTGTAACCGGCCAAACAACGGCAAATTTTTACAGCGTAAGAAAATACCACGTAAAAATGTAACCTTGGCGGGCTGATGTTCCGGCGAGTTCTGTTTTTGTTCCGATTTTTGTGTTGAAAAACCTGCTAACCATACAATTCAACCCTATGCACATGTGCAATTCTACCGTAAGACACTACCGAGCCAAGCAGTTTTTTGTTTCGTTGGCCGTTTTGTTCTCGTTTTGCGCAACTTCGTTTGGCCAAGAGCAAGCGACGGCCGCCCGCCGTTATCCAGCTTACGCCTTCACTGACACGGTTCGGCTCAAAAACGTGCCGCAGGAAGAAATGTACAACCGGGCTTGGAACTGGTTTGAGGCACAGGCCAAGACCGATTCCCGCTTCATCGAAGAAGCCAATCCGCGCCACGGCCGGTTCATCGGCACCACGGGCATCCCGTTCCAGAGCAAATATCCCGGCGGCAGCGATTTCGTCAGGGGGAAAATTTACTTCATCGTTCGCGTACACGTCCACGACGACTACTACGTGTACGAGTTCACCAACTTTGTACACGAGGGCCGCATGACGTTCAACACCCTCACCACGGCTCCCCGATACCCGTACCGCCACTTGGCCGGCCGCGACTGGCACGACATGGTGTGGGAAGAAATGAAGGAGACCGTGAAAGACCACGTTTACCCGCTGATCGGCAGCCTGCGGGCCAACATGCAGAAAGAGTCGGCAGAGTTTGAGCACATTCTGTCGCGCCGCAATGCGGAAATCCCGCTGGAAGACCTCCAGAACCTCGACCTTGAAAAAACGGTACCGGCGACTCGGAATACGTCGGGCAGTACGCAAGCCTCGCGTCCGGCTACGAAGAAAATACCGGCCAAAAAGAAGAAATAAGTAGTTAAGTGCTTGGCCATTAGTAGTTAGCTTTTAGTAGAACAGCATGATATGCTTGTTTTCAGTGACTTGCGATGCGTTTCAAGCAAAAAATAGGTAAAACTATTTGTCAACACGCGCGTAGAGACTTTTCCACTGATGAACGGCAGCATTGTGCCGTTCATCAGCCTAATCAGCCTTCCATAAAGCCGCACGAACTTTTTCGCTTGTTTTTCGGCTTATATTTGCATACATTTTTCCGCACCGGCTCCAAAACAGCAGCCCTCGCTTACGGGGGCTTCCTGCGTTTCAAGCAATTTTGCAAGAATATAAATACGGCGGTGCCGCGATTCTTCGGAGCCGGTTGAACGGCACAGTTCGTATGAGCGTTCCCGCCGGTCGCGGGATTTTCAATTTGGGCAATTTTCGGCCAAACCGGAGACCTCGCATCACCTGTCTGTAGTGGCGGAAGCGAGAACGCCAACCCGTTAGAAACTTCCGTCCGGCCTTTCGAACCTGACCGCTGATGTATCTTGTGGACGAACGATCCCAAGAGCCAATGGTGCCGCCAAGTGCCAACCTGTTGATTCATAACACAAACACCCGAAATTTTTTCCGTCGCATAATCATGAAATTTTGGATTGCTACCACTGTTGTGGCGTTGTTGCTGGGGGGAGTCATTTTTTACAACAAAGTGCTGAACAAGCCGAAGACCGCCGCCGGCCCTCCGCCGGGCGGGCCGCAGGAAATCAACATCCAAGGGTTTGTAGCCAAGACCCGCAACCTGACCAACAACGTGGTGGCAAGCGGCACGCTGGTGGCCGCCGAGCAGATAGAACTGCACCCGGAGGTGTCGGGGCGCATCATCAGGCTCAACATCAACGAAGGCAAGCCCGTGGCAGCCGGTACGCTGTTGGTCAAGCTCTACGATGCCGACTTGCAGGCCCAACTGCGCAAGTTGCTGGTACAGAAGGAAAACCAAGAGAAAATAGTGGAACGCAGCCGTAAACTGCTCAGTGCCGACAACATCAGCCAGCAGGATTTCGACTTGGTGGCCACGCAGTTGAACACAATCCTGTCGGACATTGACTTGGTGAAGGCGCAGATTGAGAAAACCGAAGTGCGGGCACCGTTCAACGGAGTCATCGGCCTGCGAAACGTAAGCTTGGGAGCCTACGTGACTCCGGCCACCGTGATAGCCCGGCTGCAACAAGTGAATCCGCTGAAAATAGACTTTTTCGTGCCGGAAAAATACGCCGCCTCGGTTCGGGAAGGCGAGAAAGTGAGTTTTGGCGTGGATGGATTCGACGAAAACTTCATGGGCAAAATCTACGCCGTTGAGCCGGACATTGACCAAACCACGCGCAGCCTCAAGATTCGGGCGTTTGTGAACAACCCCGACGCACGGCTGCATCCGGGGGCGTTTGCCAAAGTGAACCTTGACATATCCGACATCCGGGCGGTGCTGGTGCCCACGCAGGCGGTGATTCCGCAGACGCGGGGCAAGAAAGTGGTGGTGGCACGCAACGGCAGGGCGGTGTTCCAAGACGTGGAAACCGGCCTGCGTGACGAGAACAACATCCAAATCACCAACGGCCTCACCGCAGGCGACACCGTGGTGACCACCGGCCTGCTCTTCGTCAAACCCGACCAAGGCCTGAAATTCACGAAAGTGGAAGAATGAACCCAATTCAGAATTGTGAATTCAGAATTATGAATTGAAAAGGCGTTGCCGCTCCCGACCACGCCGGGTGCGTGGCAGCCTGCCAAGCCAACGGCATGGGCACGTCGGGACAGGCCATTGCGGGATTTGTCCTTTTTTGCCTAAAACGCTTGTCGTTAGTGTGGAGACTCCTTTGGTTGTTTTTTATAATAACTGATGTTACGCACGGAATCAGAAGACACTGTGGAAAAGCACTTTTTGACATTCGGAAAAACCGCATTTGCAGCGTTCTAAGCAAAAATTGCCTAAAACGCTGCGTAACATCAGATCCTTGATACCAATGTTGAATGCGTAATATTAGAGTTACTTTAGGTTGATAATCAGACAGTTGAGAAATAAGAATTTGCTAAAAAATGCTTGAAACGGCTTTTTGTACAGAGAAACGCAGCAGCGTTTTGAGCAAAAATTGAAAATCCCGCACTCGGCAGGAACGCCCAAAACGCTGACAATCAGCCTAAAGTAAATCTATTGAGTAACGAATTAATTGAAAATCAATGACTTATAAACGTCAAAACACGCAGTCATACTTTTAATTTGGTATGAGTTCTCTGTTGTGTCCATTCTGAATTCATAA